>NZ_JBJGYX010000008.1:0-135170 GCF_054050195.1 Geodermatophilus sp. SYSU D00710 | reverse complement strand
CGGTCGGGCTCCGCGCGACGCGGGAGGGCACCTGGCCGCGGTGTCGCGAGGAGTGGGGGCCGGAGGCTCCCGCGAGGAGTGACGGTCGGGCTCCGCGCGACGCGGGAGGGCACCTGGCCGCGGTGTCGCGAGGAGTGGGGGCCGGAGGCTCCCGCGAGGAGTGACGGTCGGGCTCCGCGCGACGCGGGAGGGCACCTGGCCGCGGTGTCACCCGGAGGGTGACGGTGTCGCAGCGTCGCCACGGGGGCGCCGGGTAGGCTCGGGCGCCGAGCGACAACCCCGGCCCCGGCCGGAACCGTCGCACACGAGCTGATCCACACTCGCGTGGCGCCCGGTTCCGACCCCCGCGGTCGCCGGCGGGCGCCCCGCGGCCACGACGTCGGGAGCAGGACATGGGTTCGGTCATCAAGAAGCGCCGCAAGCGGATGGCGAAGAAGAAGCACCGCAAGCTGCTGAAGAAGACCCGCGTGCAGCGTCGCAACAAGAAGTGAGCTGAGGCTCGTGCCGCCTGCCGTCGTCCTGGTCACCGGCGTGAGCCGGTGGCTCGGCGGTGCGCTGGCGGCCGAGCTCGCTCAGGACCCGGCCATCGACCGGGTCATCGGGGTCGACACCGTCCCGCCCTCGGCGGAGCTGCTGCGCCGCCTCGGCCGCACCGAGTTCGTGCGGGCCGACATCCGCAACCCGCTGATCGGCAAGGTGGTCAGCACCGCGGGCGTCGACACGGTCGTCCACATGAACATCAGCTCCACCCCGGCCGGGTCCGGCGGGCGCGGGCCGATGAAGGAGCTCAACGTCATCGGGACGATGCAGCTCCTGGCCGCCTGCCAGCGCGCGCCGTCGGTGCGCCGGCTGGTGCTCAAGTCGACCAGCGCCGTCTACGGCGCCTCGCCGCGCGACCCGGCCGTGTTCACCGAGGCCATGCAGGCCCGCCGGGTCCCCTCGGGCGGCTTCGCCAAGGACAGCCTCGACATCGAGGGCTACGTGCGCTCCTTCTCGCGCCGCCGCCCCGACGTCGGGGTCGCCGTCCTGCGGTTCACCAACTTCATCGGCCCGCGGATCGACTCGGTGCTCAGCGGGTTCCTGCGGATGCCGGTCGTGCCCACGGCGCTGGGCTACGACGCCCGCGTCCAGCTGCTGCACGAGGACGACGCACTGGGCGTGCTGACCCGGGCCACCACGGGGGAGTTCACCGGCACGGTGAACGTCGGGGGAGAGGGCACGTTGCTGTTGTCGCAGGTCATCCGCCGGCTGGGCCGGCTGCAGCTGCCGGTGCCCTCGCCCGCCCTGGGGTCCCTGGGCCGGCTCACCCGCCGCTTCGGCGGCGTCGACTACTCACCCGAGCAGATGCGCTTCCTCAACTTCGGCCGCGTCGTCGACACCACGGTGCTGCGCACCGAGTTCGGCTACACGCCCCGCCACACCACCGCCGAGGCCCTGGCCGACTACGCGCGCACCGTCCCCCCGGTGGTGTCGCCCGGCCTGGTCGCCGACGTCACCACCCGCGCGCAGGATCTGGTCTCCCGGGCCGGGTCGGTCGCCTCCTCGGTGGGCTCGACGGTCCACGGCCGGCTGCGCCCGGCACCCGCCCCGCCGGGGCTGCGGGCGGTGCGCGATGCCTGAGGCCCGCGTCATCCGGCTGCGTCCCGACGACGAGCAGCCGCACGTCCCGCTGCCGGCGGACCCGAGCTGGGACGACCAGGTCGCCGGTGGCCTGGACTTCCTCCGCCGCCGGCTGACCGGCGAGTACGAGACCGACGAGTTCGGCTTCGACCCCGACCTCACCGACCACCTGCTGCTGCCGCTGCTGCGGCCGCTGTTCTCCCGCTGGTTCCGGGTGGAGACCCACGGAGTGGAGAACGTGCCCAGCACCGGAGGTGCCCTGGTGGTGGCCAACCACTCGGGCACCGTGCCGGTCGACGCGCTGATGACCACCGTGGCCCTGCACGACGACCACCCGGCGCAGCGGCGGTTCCGGTTGCTGGGGGCCGACCTGGTCTTCGAGCTCCCGGCGATCGGGTCGCTCGCCCGCAAGTTCGGCGCCACGCTGGCCTGCAGCGAGGACGCCGAGCGGCTGCTCTGCGGGGACGAGCTGGTCGGGGTCTTCCCCGAGGGGTTCAAGGGCATCGGCAAGCCGTTCCGCGACCGGTACACCCTGCAGCGGTTCGGCCGCGGGGGTTTCGTCACGGCGGCACTGCGCACCGGCAAGCCGATCATCCCGTGCGCGATCGTCGGCGCCGAGGAGATCTACCCGATGATCGGCAACGCCCGGACGCTCGCCCGGCTGCTCGGGCTGCCCTACTTCCCGGTGACGCCGACCTTCCCCGCCCTCGGCCCGCTCGGGCTGGTGCCGCTGCCGTCGAAGTGGCTCATCGCCTTCGGCTCCCCCATCGAGACGGCGTCCTACGGCCCCGCCGCCGCCGAGGACCCGATGCTGGTGTTCAACCTGACCGACCAGGTCCGGGAGACCATCCAGCAGTCGATCTACCAGCTGCTCCTGCAGCGCTCCTCCGTCTTCTCCTGACGAGCGCCGCCTCGCGGCGCGTCCTGTGCACACGCCGCGGTGGCGAGCGGGCCGCGGCAGCGACGTGTGCACACAGCGCCGCCGCGACGGGAGGCCGACGGGTCAGAACGGCCAGGCGTTGCGACGGCGGAGGGCCACGGCGCCGCCGACGACGCCGCCGGTCAGCGCCGCCGCGGCGACCGTGGGGACGCCGATCCGGGCCGCCTTGCGGCCGGTGCGGAAGTCGCGCACGGTCCACCCACGTGAGCGGGCGACGGCGCGCAGCTCGGTGTCGGGGTTGACCGCGATCGCCGTGCCGGTCAGCGAGAGCATCGGCAGGTCGTTGGCCGAGTCGCTGTAGGCGGTGCAGCGGGAGAGGTCCAGCTCCTCCCGCTCGGCCAGCGCCCGCACCGCCTCGGCCTTGGCCTCCCCGTGCATCAGCTCACCGACCAGGCGCCCGGTGTAGCGGCCGTCGACGACCTCGGCCACCGTGCCGAGCGCCCCGGTCAGCCCCAGCCGGTGGGCGATGATCCGCGCCAGCTCGACCGGGGTCGCGGTGACCAGCCAGACCCGCTGCCCGGCGTCGAGGTGCTGCTGGGCGAGGTTGCGGGTGCCCGACCAGATCCGGTCGGCCATCAGCTCGTCGTAGATCTCCTCGCCGGCCTGGGTGATCTCGGCGACCTCCCGGCCGGCGACGAAGGCGAGCGCGTTCTCGCGGATGTTGTGCATGTCGTCGGCGCTCTCGTTGCCGGCGACGCGGAACTTGGCCTGCTGCCAGGCGAACCGGGCGATGTCGCGGGAGCTCAGGTACTTGCGGGAGGCCAGGCCGCGGGCGAACCAGAACAGCGAGGCGCCCATCATCATCGTGTTGTCGACGTCGAAGAAGGCGGCGGCCGTGCGGTCGGCGACGACGACGGGGACCGGCTCGACCTCCGCGGCCGCGGCCGACGCCAGGCCCGCGACGTGCGCGCGGATCTCCTCCTCCGACGGCGCGCCGGCGTCCTCGCGCCGACGGCGCCGGAACGGCAGTCCCGGCACGGCCACCCTCCCCCTGGTCCGGCGGCCGCCGCGTGGCGGCACCCGGCCGACCCTATCGGCACCCCCGCGCGGGGCCGCCGGGCCTCAGCAGACCAGCGGCCGGACGCAGACGGGCAGGGGGGTGTCCAGGAGCGAGCCGGACGAGCTGCCCGGGACGGCCGGGTCCGACGGCGCCGGGCCCGCACCCGGCAGCGGGAGCGGCGGCAGCGGCAGCTCGGGCAGCGGGAGCCGCGGGACGGGGAACTGCGGCACGGGCAGCTGCGGGACCGCCGACCGGCCGGCCGGTCCCGGCGGCGGCGCCGTCGGCGCGCTGCTCCCGGTCGGCGGGGCGACGCCGGACGGGCTGTCCGCGGTCGGCGCCGCCGGGGACCCGCTCGTGCCTGCCCCGCCTCCCGAGCCGCTCCCCGGAACGGGGGACGTGGGTGCGGCCGGGGGCGGACCCACGGGCGATGCCGGGTCCCGGCCCCCGGCGGGTGCGGGTGCGGGTGTGCTGGCGCCGGGCGGGGCCGGGGCGTCGTCGCACGGCACGGGCAGTGGGCCGAGCTCGTCGGCGCCGGCGGTGACCGGCCCGACCGGGCAGGCGAGGGCCTCCCGCAGCCCCGCGGCCCGCGCGCCGACCTCGCTGACCAGGTCGAGCGACCCCGCGGCACCGGCGTCCGCGGGCAGCGCCCGCTGCAGCTCCGCGAGACCACTGCGCTGCTCGTCGGTCCAGTCGTCGAGCACGGTCAGCGGCGCGGCGTCGCGGGTGTCGGCAGCCCGGGTGAGCACCAGCGCGGCGCCCTCGGTGGTCTGCGCGTCCATCGCCGTCAGCGTGTCGCGCACCAGGTCGGCCGGTGGCGCGCCGGGCGTCGAGCCGACCAGGGCGTCGAGCTCCGCCAGCCGGGTGGTGGCGAACCCGAGCAGCGTCAGGCCGCGCTCGTCACCGGCCAGGGCCAGCCGGGTCTGCTCGGTGCCGCGTTTGACGCCGTAGAGGACGTCGCCGGGCTGCGCGCTCCCCGACAGCGCGACCACCGCGCCCAGGCCCGTCACCGCGACGGCGACACCGGCGACCGCGGCGGCCGGCCGGGGCCGCCGGACGCGCGCCGGCCGGCGGGAGCGGGCGGGGACCGGCTCCGGGGTGCGGACGGCGGCCATCGCGACCACCCGGGCACGGGTGGCGGCGCGGAAGCCGGGTGCCGGGTCGCCGTCGAGGTCGGCGGCGAGGGCCCGCAGACGCTCCTCGACGGCCGCCTCGCGCTCTCGCACGGACGCGCGGCGGACCGCCCCCGCGGCGGCGTGGCGGTCGCTCACCTGGCTCCTCCGGTCGGTCGGTCGGCTCTCGGCCGACCGGGGCAACGACGCCGGCCGGGACGGGTTCCGGCGTGTCCCCCGTCCGGGGCCCCGGGCGTCACCGCAGCCCCTCCGGCAGCAGGGCGGCCAGCCGCCGCACGGCGCGGTGCTGCAGCGCCTTGACCGCGCCGTCCTTCTTGCCCATGACCGCGGCGGTCTCCGACACCGACAGCCCCTGCAGGAAGCGCAGCGAGATGCACTCCTGCTGCTCGCTGCCCAGCGCGCGGATGCAGGCCAGCAGCTGCTCGTTGGCCAGCCGCGTGACGACGGCGTCCTCGGGGCCGTCGGTGGCCCGGTCGGCGTCGCGCATGTCCGCGGTGGTCACCTCGAGCCGGAACCGGCTGCTCTTCACGTGGTCGCGGACGAGGTTGCGCGCGATGGTCACCAGCCACGCGCCGACGTCGCGGCCCTGGAACGACAGCGAGTCGATGCGGCGCAGCGCCCGGACGAAGGTCTCGCTGGTGAGGTCCTCGGCCAGCGCCCGGTCGCCGACCCGGTGCAGCAGGTAGCGGTGGACCGTCGTCACGTAGTGGTCGTACAGCCGGCCGAACGCCTCGGCGTCCCCGTCCTGGCTGCGGCGCACCAGGTCCCAGACGTCGAGCCGGTCGGTGGGCAGGACCTGCCCCAGGGCGGCGAGCTCCGCGGCGAGGGCGCCGTCGTCCGCCGGGGCGTCCACGGCCGGGACGCGGGATGGCCGCTCGTCCACCGGGCGCGACTGCGGCATGCGGGACGTCGACCTCCTCGTCGGCCCACCCGACGGAGGTCCGGCCCCTCGGCGGGTCCCGCGCTGCTGCGGGTCGCCACCCATGGTGACAACGCGACTGCGATCCGTCCACGCGGACGGGCGGAGTGGTACCTGCCGGTACCCTTCTGCGGGACCCGCGTCCGCCCGCAGGAGGTGTCCGTGACAGGGCCCGTGACCGAGCCCCGACCCGGGCCCGCGGCCCCGACGGGGCTGGCCGCCCTGGTGCGCGCCGCGGCCGCCCGCCGCCCCGAGGCGCCGGCGGTCGTCGACGGCGTGACCCGGCTGACCTGGGCCGAGCTCGACGCCCTCGTCGACCGGGTCGCGGCCGGTCTCGCCGCCCGCGGGCTCGCCCGCGGGGACCGGGTGGCCGTGCAGCTGCCCAACGGCGTCGACTGGCTGCGCGCGGTCCTCGGTGCGCTGCGCGCCGGCCTGGTCGTGGTCCCGGTCAACACCGCTTACACCGATCCCGAGCTCGAGCACGTCCTCACCGACTCGGGCGCGTCGTTGCTGGTCGCGGCCGCCGCGCGCGGGCCCCTGGCCGGGGTGCCGGTGGTCGCCGGGCCGCCCGAGGCCGACGGCCCGCCGCCCCCGGACGACGACGACCCCGCCGCGCTCGCCCTGCTGGCCTACACCAGCGGCACCACCGGCCGGCCCCGCGGCGCGATGCTGACCGCCGCCGCGCTGCGGGCCAACCAGGAGCAGTGCCTGGCGATGGACCCGCCGCCGGTGCGCCCCGACGACCGGGTGCTGCTGGTCCTGCCGCTGTTCCACCTCTACGGGCTCAACACCGGGTTCGGCCTGGTCGCCGCCACCGGCGCGTGCGCGGTGCTCGTGCCGGCCTTCGACCCGCGCGCCACCCTCGACGTCGTGGAGCGCGAGCGGGTCACCGCCGTCCCCGGGGCGCCGCCGGTGTACCAGGCCTGGCTCGCCGTGGCCGCCGCCGAGGGCGGCGACGCGCGGCTGCGCCGGGCCCTCGCGTCCGTGCGCACGGCCTCCTCCGGTGCCGCGCTCCTGCCCGCGGCGACCTGGCGCGCGGTGCGCGACCGCGCGGGCGTGCAGGTGTGGGAGGGGTACGGCCTCACCGAGGCCGGGCCCGTGGTGGCCAGCACGCTGGCCACCGGGCGGGCCAAGCCGGAGTGCGTCGGCGGCCCGCTGCCCGGCGTCGAGGTGGCCCTGCGGGAGCCCGGCGGCACCGACGCCGAGGACGGGCCGGGCGAGCTGTGGGTGCGCGGCCCCAACCTCTTCTCCGGCTTCTGGCCCGACGGCACCGACGGCCCCGGCGACGACGGGTGGCTGGCCACCGGCGACCTCGCCCACCGCGACGCCGACGGCGACCTGCACCTGCTCGACCGCCGCACCGACCTCGTGCTGGTCAACGGCTTCAACGTCTACCCGGCCGAGGTGGAGCGGGTCCTCGACACCCACCCCGCGGTCGCCGAGAGCGCGGTCATCGGCGTGCCCGACCCGCGCACCGGCGCCGCCGTCGTCGCCGTCGTCGTCCCCGCGCCGGGCGCGGAGGTGGACGCCGCGGAGCTGCGCGCGCACGCCGCCGCGTCCCTGGCCCGGTACAAGGTGCCCTCCTCGGTCGTCGTCCGCCCGGCGCTGCCGCACTCGCTCACCGGCAAGGTGCGCCACGCGCGGCTGCGCGAGCTGGGCCTCCTCGAGGTGGCCGCGCCCGGCGCGGCGGAGGCGGCGGGATGACCGGGCCACCGCTCCGCCTGGAGCTGCTCACCCGGGCCAACTGCCACCTGTGCGTGACGGCGGCCGAGACGTTGGCGCGGATCGCCGCGGAGGCCGGCGTCGGCAGCCGCGAGGTCGACGTCGACGCCGATCCGGAGCTGCAGGCCGAGTACGGCGACCGCGTGCCGGTGGTGCTGCTCGACGGCCGCGAGCACTCCTACTTCACCGTCGACGTGCCCCGGCTGCGCCGCGACCTCGGCCTGACCTGACCTGACCTGACCTGACCTCCGGGCCCGGACGCAGCCGCCCGGCCGGGTATGGTGTCGGACACAGCGCCACGCATCCGCGCAGGCCGGGCGCCCGTGGGCTCGCCTGCGACTTTGTTCGCGCGTTCACAAGCGGTTACCGTGGCAGTCGCCGGGTGGTCGACCGCCCGGATCCCCGATGTCGCCCGCCCCCCTCGGCTCCCGCCGTCGCCCGGGCGCGACCGCTGTGGAGTAGGCCCGTGATGCAGTCGCGGCCCCGGATCCCGGAGGCCACCGTCGCCCGGCTGGCCGTGTACCTGCGGGTGCTCGGCGGCCTCGCCGACAGCGGTCGCACCACCGTCTCCTCCGGCGAGCTGGCCTCGGCGGCCGGGGTGAACCCGGCCGGGTTGCGCAAGGACCTCTCCCACCTCGGCCCCTGCGGCACCCGGGGTGTCGGCTACGAGGTCGCCACGCTGCGCGACCGCATCGCCGCCGTGCTCGGCATGGAGACCGCGCACGCGTGCGTCCTCGTCGGCATCGGGAACCTCGGTGCGGCGCTGGCCGGGTACGGGGGCTTCGGCAGCCGCGGCTTCGAGTTCGTCGGCCTCTTCGACGCCTCCCCGGCCCGGGTGGGCCAGCAGATCGGGGGCCTGCCGGTGCGGCCGGTGACCGAGCTCGAGGACGTCGTGGCCGCCACCGGAGCGACCATCGGGGTCATCGCGACGCCCGCCGAGGTCGCCCAGCGGGTCGCCGACCGGCTCACCGCGGCCGGGGTGAGGAGCATCTTGAACTTCGCGCCGGTCACGCTCACCGCGCCCGCGGGGGTCGACGTCCGCCAGGTCGACCTCTCCGTCGAGCTGCAGGTCCTGGCCTTCCTGGACAAGCAGCGCGGCGCCGTCCCCGGCACGCCGCTGGACGCCGGCCTCGCGCCCGCCGGGGGGATGGCATGAGCCTGCTCGCCGTCGGCATCAGCCACCGGACCGCGCCGGTCGCGCTGCTCGAGCAGTTCGCGATGACCCGCGACGACCAGGTCAAGGCGCTGCACGAGCTGGTCGGCAGCGACCACGTCAGCGAGGCGCTGGTCCTGGCCACCTGCAACCGGGTCGAGGTCTTCGCCGAGGTCGACCGCTTCCACGGCGGCGTCGCCGAGGTCAGCCGCGTGCTGGCCCGCCAGGCCGGCGCCGGGGTCGAGGAGCTCACCCCGTACGTCACCGTCCACTACGAGGACCAGGCCGTCGCCCACCTGTTCACCGTGGCCGCGGGGCTGGACTCGATGGTCGTCGGCGAGACCCAGGTGCTCGGCCAGCTCCGCGCGGCGTACGCCCTCGCGCAGGAGGAGGGCACGGTCGGCCGCTGCCTGCACCCGGTGGCCCAGCACGCGCTGCGCGTGGGCAAGCGGATCCACTCCGAGACCGGCATCGACCGCGCCGGCGCCTCGCTGGTGACGGTGTCCCTCGACCACGCCGAGGACCGCATCGGCCCGCTGGCCGGCCGTCCGGCACTGGTCGTCGGCGCCGGTTCCATGGGCGCGCTCGCGGCCAGCACGCTCTCGCGCCGCGGCGCACTGGTCACCGTCGCCAGCCGCTCGCCGGAGTCCGCCGCCCGCCTGGCGGCCGCCGTCGACGGCGGCACCGCCGAGATGGCCGACCTGCGGACGGCGGTCGCCGACGCCGACGTGCTGGTCACGTGCACCGGCGCCACCGGGCTGGTCGTCGGCACCGACGTCGTCGCGGCCGCGATGGCCGGCCGGGCCGACCGGCCGCTGGCCGTCGTCGACCTGGCCCTGCCCCGCGACGTCGACCCCGGCGTGGCTGCGCTGCCCGGCGTGCACGTCGTCGACCTCGCGCTGCTGCAGGGCGAGCGCTCGGCCACCGGGGGGACCGGGCCGGTCGCCGCCGACGACGTCGCCGCCGCGCACGCGCTCATCGAGGCCGAGACCGCGCTGCTGCGCGCCGAGCGGCAGGCGGCCGCCGTCGCGCCCACCGTCTCGGCGCTGCGCAGCCAGGCCGCCGAGGTGGTCGACGCGGAGCTGCTGCGCCTGGCGGCCCGGCTGCCCGACCTCGACGCCCGCGCGCGCAGCGAGATCGCCCGCACGGTGCGCCGCGTCGTCGACAAGCTGCTGCACGAGCCGACCGTCCGGGTCAAGGAGCTGGCCAGCACCCCCGGCGGCGTCGACTACGCCGACGCCCTGCGCGCGCTGTTCGGCCTGGGTCTCGACGCCGAGGTGCCCGCCGACGGCCCGCGGCTGGCCGAGGCGGTCGCCGTCGACCCCGACGAGTTGCGTCCCGGAGGCGGATCGTGACCTCCCAGACCACCGCGACGCTGCGGCTGGGCACCCGTGCCAGCCAGCTGGCCCGCACCCAGTCGCAGACCGTCGCCGACGCGCTGACCGCCGCCAGCGGCGTGCCGGTCGAGCTGGTGCACATCAGCACCGAGGGCGACCGCTCGGCCGCGGCCATCGCCCAGCTCGGCGGCACCGGCGTCTTCGTCACCGCCATCCGGCAGGCACTGCTCGAGGGCACCGTCGACGTCGCCGTGCACAGCTACAAGGACCTGCCCACCGCACCCGAGCCCGGGCTGGTGCTCGCCGCCGTCCCGCCGCGGGAGGACCCCCGCGACGCGCTGGTCGCCCGCGACCGGCTGACCCTCGGCGAGCTGCCGCCCGGCGCCCGCGTGGGCACCGGAGCACCGCGCCGCATGGCGCAGCTGCGCGCGCTGGGCCTGGGCCTGGAGGTCGTGCCGATCCGCGGCAACGTCGACACCCGGATGGCCCGCGTCGTCCCGGGCGACCTCGACGCCGTCGTCCTCGCCCGCGCCGGGCTGGCCCGGCTGGGCCGGCTCGACGCGGTCACCGAGGTGCTCGACCCGCTGCAGGTGCTGCCCGCGCCCGCGCAGGGCGCGCTGGCCGTCGAGTGCCGCGCCGACGACGAGCGCACCCTGCAGCTGCTCGCCGCCCTCGACGACCCCGGCACCCGCGCCGCCGTGCTCGCCGAGCGGACCACGCTCGCCGCGCTCGAGGCCGGGTGCAGCGCCCCGGTCGCCGCGCACGCCGAGCTGGCCGAGGGCGACGACGGTCCCGAGCTGTACCTGCGCGCGTCGGTCACCGCGATCGACGGCAGCGACGGCGTCCGCGGCTCGGTGACCGGCCCGGTCGGCGACGCCGAGCGGCTGGGCCGCGAGCTCGCCGCCGACCTGCTCGACCGCGGCGCCGCCGCGCTCGTGGCGGCCTCCCGGTGACCCGCCGGGCCCACCCGGCCGGGCGGTACGCCCCGGCCCCCTCGACCCCCGCACACGCCCACCCCAGGGCCACGACACCAACAAGGACCAGGAGCTCGTGATGACGCGCTTCCGCAAGACCCCAGGCCGCGTCGTCTTCGTCGGCGCCGGCCCCGGCGACCCCGGCATGCTCACCGCCCGGGCCACGGCCGCACTGGCCGAGGCCACGGTCGTGCTGGTCGACCCGGACGTCCCCGCCGCCCTCACCGACGCCGTCCGCGACGGCCGCCCGGGCCTCGAGCCGGCCCCGGTCAGCGGCGAGCCGGCCGACGTCGCCAAGGGCGCCGTCGCCGCGGCGAAGAACGGCGACGTCGTCGTCCGGCTGGTCGCCGGCGACCCCTACACCTCCGAGCACGCGGTCAAGGAGGTGCTCGCCGTCGCGCGCACGTCGGTGCCCTTCGACGTGGTGCCCGGCGTCGCCCCGGCCACCGCGGTGCCCGCCTTCGCCGGCGTCGCCCTCGGCGGCACCTCGCTGACCGCCGACCTGCGCGACGGCGACGTCGACCTGCCCGCGCTGGCCGCCGCGGCCGCCGCTCTCGCCGCGCCCGTGGTGCTGCAGGCCGGCGCCGAGCAGCTCCCCGACGCCGCGGCGCGACTGGTCGAGGGCGGCCTGTCCGGCAGCACCCCGGTCGTGGTGACCGCGGGCGGTTCGGGCACCGGCCAGAAGAGCGTCGTCGCCAAGCTGGCCGCCGTCGCGGAGAAGACCGCCGACCTCGGCGGCCTCACCGGCCCGGTCGTGGCCACCGTGGGCTCGGCCGTCGACAAGCGCGGCAAGCTCTCCTGGTGGGAGAGCCGGCCGCTGTTCGGCTGGCGGGTGCTGGTGCCGCGCACCAAGGACCAGGCCGGCGACATGAGCGAGCGGCTGCGGGCCTACGGCGCGGTGCCGGTCGAGGTGCCCACCATCGCCGTCGAGCCGCCGCGCAGCGCCGCCCAGATGGACCGGGCGATCAAGGGCCTGGTCACCGGCCGCTACGGCTGGATCGTGTTCACCTCCGCCAACGCCGTGCGCGCGGTCCGGGAGAAGTTCGCCGAGCTCGGCCTCGACGCGCGGGCCTTCGCCGGCGTGAAGGTCGCCTGCGTCGGCGAGCAGACCGCCGACGCGGTGCGCGCCTTCGGCATCGTGCCCGAGCTCGTGCCGAGCGGCGCGCAGTCCAGCGAGGGCCTGCTGGCCGACTTCCCCGAGTACGACGACGTCCTCGACCCGATCAACCGGGTGCTGCTGCCGCGCGCCGACATCGCCACCGAGACCCTCGCCGCGGGCCTGCAGGAGCGCGGCTGGGAGGTCGACGACGTCACCGCCTACCGGACCGTGCGGGCCGCGCCGCCGCCGGCGCCGGTGCGCGAGGCGATCAAGGGCGGCGGCTTCGACGCGGTGTGCTTCACCTCGTCGAGCACGGTCCGCAACCTGGTCGGCATCGCCGGCAAGCCGCACGCCAAGACCGTCGTCGCGGTGATCGGCCCGGCCACCGCGGCCACCGCGCAGGAGTTCGGCCTGCGCGTGGACGTCCAGCCCGAGACCGCCGCGGTCGGCCCGCTGGTCGACGCGCTGGCCGAGTTCGCGGAGGCCAGGCGCGCGGAGGCCGGGCAGTGAGCCCGGCGCAGGGCGGGTCGAGCCCGGGCTTCGCCCGCGGGCGCCGGCTGCGGTCGACGCCCGCCCTGCGCCGGCTCACCGCCCAGACCCGGGTGGCCCCGGCCGACCTGGTGCTGCCGGTGTTCGTCAAGGAGGGCATCGACGAGCCGGTGCCGGTCGGCTCGATGCCCGGCGTCGTCCAGCACACGCTGGACTCGCTGCGGAAGACCGCGCACGAGGCGGCCGAGGCCGGCGTCGGCGGGCTGGTCCTGTTCGGCGTCCCGGCGGAGAAGGACGAGGCCGGCTCGCAGGCCGACGCCGCCGACGGGATCGTCAACGTGGCGCTGCGCCGGCTGCGCGAGGACATCGGCGACGAGCTGGTGCTCATCGCCGACCTGTGCCTGTGCGAGTACACCTCGCACGGGCACTGCGGGCTGGTCACCCCGGCGGGCGTCGTGGACAACGACCCCACCCTGGACCGCTACGCGTCGGTGGCCATCGCCCAGGCGCAGGCCGGCGCCCACGTCGTCGCCCCCAGCGGGATGATGGACGGGCAGGTGGCCGCCATCCGCCGGGCGCTCGACGGCGCGGCGTACACCGAGACGCCGATCCTGGCCTACGCCGCCAAGTACGCCTCGGGCTTCTACGGCCCGTTCCGCGAGGCGGCCGAGGGCGCGCCGCAGTTCGGCGACCGCTCGACCTACCAGATGGACCCACCCAACGCCGACGAGGCGCTGCGCGAGGTGGCCCAGGACCTGGCGGAGGGCGCCGACGCCGTCATGGTGAAGCCCGCGCTGCCCTACCTGGACATCGTGGCGCGGGTCGCCGACGCCGTCGACGTCCCGGTCAGCGCCTACCAGGTCAGCGGCGAGTACGCGATGGTCGAGGCGGCCGCCCGCAACGGCTGGATCGACCGCGAGCGCGCCATCCTCGAGACGCTCACCGCCATCCGGCGGGCCGGCGCCGGCCAGGTGCTGACCTACTGGGCGGTCGAGGCCGCGCACCTGCTGCGCCGGTGACGCACGTCGAGCCCGGCGGCTCCTGGCGGCCGTTCTGGCTGACCGCCGCCGCGCTCGCCGTCCTCGGCGCCCTCGACGTGGTGCTGCCCGGGCCCGGCCTGCCGCCGCCGGCCTGGGCGCTCGTCGCGCTGGCCGCGCTCGGCGTCGCCGCGGCCCTGTGCTCGGCCGCCCGCCGGGTGTGGACGGTCCGGGTGCAGGGCGGCGGTCCCGACGGCGCACTGTCGGTGGGCCGCGAGCGGGTGCCGCTGGCCGACGTCGACGCCGCCCACCTGCGCGCCGTGCGCGAGGGGACGGCGGGCGTCGATGCCGGCGCACCCGTCCTCGGCGGCGGCTGGTCGGTGCCCCGCGGGCGCACCGGCCTGCCGCTGCGGCTCGCCGACGGCCGCACCGTGCTCGTGCCCACCCGCGACCCCGCCGCCCTCACCGGTGCCCTGCTCGCCGCCCTGCCGGGGAGTGGCACGTCACAGGCCGCCGACCCCGACGCCGCCGACGGCCGCCCGGGCGGCAGGGGGACACTGGGGCCGTGACCTCGCTGGACACCACCCGGTACGACTACGCGGCACCCGTCTCCGCGGACCTGTTCGCCCGCGGGAAGCGCGTCACCCCCGGCGGCGTCAACTCGCCGGTGCGCGCCTTCCGCGCCGTCGGCGGCACCCCGCGGTTCATGGCGCAGGGCTCGGGCCCGTGGCTCACCGACGCCGACGGCCGCCGCTACGTGGACCTGGTGGCCTCCTGGGGCCCGATGATCCTCGGCCACGCCCACCCGGCCGTGGTCGAGGCGGTCACCGCCGCGGCCCGCCGCGGCTTCTCCTTCGGCACCCCTACCGAGGGCGAGCTGGAGCTGGCCGAGGAGATCATCGACCGGATGCCCCCGGTGGAGCGGGTGCGGCTGGTCAACTCCGGCACCGAGGCGGTGCTCTCGGCGGTCCGGCTGGCCCGCGGCGCCACCGGCCGCCCGCTGGTGGTCAAGTTCGCCGGCTGCTACCACGGCCACGTCGACGCGCTGCTGGCCTCGGCAGGTTCCGGCGTGGCCACCCTCGGCCTGCCCGACACCCCCGGCGTCACCACCGGCGCGGCCGCCGACACGATCGTGCTGCCCTACAACGACGTCGCCGCCGTCGAGGCGGTCTTCGCCGAGCGGGGCGCCGAGATCGCGGTCGTGGTCAGCGAGGCCGCCCCGGGCAACATGGGCGTCGTCCCGCCGCGGGAGGGGTTCAACGCGGAGCTGCGCCGGATCACCGCCGAGCACGGCGCGCTGCTGCTGCTCGACGAGGTGATGACCGGCTTCCGGGTCTCGCGCTCGGGCTGGTACGGCCTCGACCCCGTCGACGCCGACCTGTTCACCTTCGGCAAGGTCATGGGCGGGGGGCTGCCGGCGGCGGCGTTCGGCGGGCGTGCCGACCTCATGGAGCAGCTGGCGCCGACCGGGCCGGTCTACCAGGCCGGCACGCTGGCCGGGAACCCCGTCGCCGTCGCCGCCGGGCTGACCACGCTGCGGCACTGCACCGACGACGTCTACGTCCGGTGCGACCGGGTCGCGGTCACCCTGCGCGGCGCGACCAGCGCGGCACTGTTCGCCGCCGGCGTCCCGCACCGGGTGCAGCAGGCCGGCTCGATGTTCTCCGTCTTCTTCGTGCCCGACGAGCGGCAGGTGCGCGACTACGACGACGCGCGCACCCAGGACACCGCGGCGCACCGCGCGTTCTTCCACGAGATGCTCGCCCGCGGCGTGTACCTGCCGCCGTCGGCGTTCGAGTCCTGGTTCGTCAGCGCCGCGCTCGACGACGAGGCCGTGCAGCGGGTGCTCGACGCGCTGCCCGCCGCCGCCCGCGCGGCCGCGGCCGCCGACCCCGCCGACGCGCCGTCCGACGCCGAGTCGAAGGACGCCCAGGAGCTGCAGCCCTGATGGAGACCACCGTCGTCCACCTGCTCCGCCACGGGGAGGTGCACAACCCCGACGGCGTCCTCTACGGCCGCCTGCCGGGCTACCGGCTGTCCCCCGGTGGGGAGGTGATGGCCGAGCGCGCCGCCGAGTGGCTGACCGGCCGCGGCGTCACCCACCTGTACTCCAGCCCGCTCGAGCGGGCCCGGCAGACCGCCGCCCCCGTCGCCGAGGCGCTGGACCTGCCGGTCGCCGTCGACGACCGGCTGATCGAGGCCGGCAACGCCTTCGAGGGCCTGCGGGTCGCCGGCGGCCGCGGCGTGTTCCGGACGCCGGCGCACTGGTGGAAGCTGCGCAACCCGGTGCGGCCCTCCTGGGGCGAGCCCTACGTGGAGATCGCCGCGCGGATGCTGCTCGCCGTCGAGGCCGCCCGTGACGCCGCGCGCGGGGCCGCCGCCGTTTGCGTCAGCCACCAGCTGCCGATCTGGACGCTCCGGCTGCACCTGGAGGGTCGCCGCTACACCCACGACCCGCGCCGCCGGCAGTGCGGGCTGGCCAGCGTCACGTCGGTGACCTACGACGGCGACGAGGTCACGCGGATCGACTACGCGGAGCCGGCCGGCGCCACCGACCCCGACGCGGTGCCCGGCGCATGACCACCCCACGGGAACGCTCCGCTGGCGCTCCACGTCCCCGCGGGGGCCCCGGGAGGCGGCTGCTGCCCGCCGCGGTCGCGGCGCTCGCCCTCCTCGCCGGCTGCTCGACCGGCGAGGGCCGGGCCGACGTCACCAACGGCGGCGAGTACCGGTTCGTGGCGGCCACCCCGGCCGGCGAGGTGATCCCCGAGACCGAGCGCGCCCCGGCCCCCGACTTCGGCGGCACGCTGCTCGGCGGTGGCGACTGGACCTCCGACGAGCTGGCCGGGCAGGTCGCCGTCCTCAACTTCTGGGGGTCGTGGTGCCCGCCCTGCCGGGTGGAGACCCCGGAGTTCCAGGAGGTCTACGCCGAGGTCCGCGACGAGGGCGTGGCCTTCCTCGGCCTGAACGTCAAGGAGGTCGACGAGCAGTTCGCGCAGGCGTTCGTCGACAGCCAGGGCATCGAGTTCCCCTCGCTCTACGACCCCGCCGGCGAGGTCGCGCTCGCCTTCCGGGACTACCCCGCCACCGCGATCCCGTCCACGATCGTCCTCGACCGCGACGGCCGGGTGGCGGCCGTCTACACCGGCGCGGTCGCGCAGGACGACCTGCGCGCCGTGGTCGACCGGCTGCTCGGGGAGGGCTGAGGTGGGGCAGGAGTTCGCCGCGCTGGTCACCGACGGCCCGCTGCTCGTGGCCGCGGCCGTCGCGGCGCTGGTCGGGCTGGTCAGCTTCGCCTCGCCCTGCGTGCTGCCGCTGGTGCCCGGCTACCTGTCCTACGTCACCGGTCTGGTCGGCAGCGGGGTGCGGTCCACCGCGCCGGCACCGGCCGGGGACGGCGCCACCGCGGGTGCCACCGCCACCGCCGTCCGCACCGACGAGCGCTCCCCGCGCGGGCGGATGGTGCTCGGCGCGCTGCTGTTCGTCCTCGGCTTCACCGCGGTCTTCGTCGCCGTGGGCACCGCCTTCGGCGGCCTGGGCCGCCAGCTGGTCCAGTACGACGACGTCATCACGCGGGTCATGGGCGTCGTCGTCATCGTCGTCGGCCTGGCCTTCCTCGGGCGGCTGCCGTTCCTGCAGCGCACCGCGCGGCTCTCGGTGCGCCCGGCCGCCGGGCTCGCGGGCGCGCCGCTGCTCGGCGTCGTCTTCGGTCTGGGCTGGACGCCGTGCCTGGGCCCGACGCTGTCGGCGGTCTACTCGCTGGCCTACACCGAGGCCACCGCCGGCCGCGGCGCGCTGCTGTCGGTGGCGTACTGCCTGGGCCTCGGGATCCCGTTCGTGCTCGTCGCCCTCGGCGCCCGCTGGGCGGTCGGGGCGACGGCGTTCCTGCGCCGGCACGCCCGCGCGGTCACCCGCTTCGGCGGCGCGGTGCTGGTCGTGGTCGGGCTGCTGCTGGTGACCGGGGCCTGGACCGAGATGATGGCGTGGCTGCGCTCCTGGCTGGCCGTCACCGGGCTGGGGGAGTCGCCGCTGTGACCACCACCGCCCCGCCCCGGCCGGCCCCGGCCCCGCCGCCGCCCGCACGACCCTCCGCCGCCCGCCGGCTCGGCGGGTTCGCGCTGCGCCAGTGGCGCCGGCTCACCGCCATGCGCACGGCGATCGTGCTGCTGTTCCTGCTCGCGCTCGCGGCCATCCCCGGCTCGCTGCTGCCGCAGCGCTCGCTGTCGCAGAGCGCCGTCGGCCAGTACTTCGCCGACCACCCGACGCTCGCGCCGCTGCTGGACCGGCTCTACCTGTTCGACGTCTTCAGCTCGCCGTGGTTCGCCGCGGTGTACCTGCTGCTGTTCGTCTCGCTCATCGGCTGCGTGCTGCCGCGCGCCCTGGAGCACGCCCGCGCGCTGCGCACCCCGCCGCCCCCGGCGCCGCGCCGGCTGACCCGGCTGCCCGACTCCACGCAGCTGCCCACGCCGCTGCCGGCCGCCGACGCCCTCGACGCCGTCGAGGAGGAGCTGCGGGTGCGCCGCTACCGCGTCGTCCGCCGCGACCGCGGGGGCGTCGCCGAGCTCTCGGCCGAGAAGGGGCTGCTCAAGGAGACCGGCAACCTGGTGTTCCACCTGGCCCTCGTCGGTCTGCTGCTCGGCCTGGCCGGGGGCAAGCTGTGGGGCTACGAGGGCAGCATCCTGGTCACCGAGGGCCAGCGGTTCTGCAACGCGTTCCAGCAGTACGACACCTACTCCGCCGGGGCGCTGGTCGACAGCGGTGACCTCACCCCGCTGTGCGTCGGCCTCGAGGACTTCCGCGCGGAGTACGAGGAGGACCTCACCGCCGCGTCGTTCACCGCCGACATCACCTACGGCGCACCCGGCGAGGAGGGCCGGCCGACGACGATCGGCGTCAACGACCCGCTGCGCGTCGACGGCGACCGCGTCTACGTGACCGGCCACGGCTTCAGCCCCCGGTTCACCGTCACGCTGCCCGACGGCACCGCCTTCGACGACGTCTCCGCCCCGTTCCTCCCCACCGAGCAGTCGACGATGGCCAGCGAGGGCGCCCTCAAGCTCCCCGACCTCGGCGCCGAGGCGGAGGACCAGCTCGCGCTGCAGGGCTTCTTCGCCCCCACCGGCCTGGTGCAGGGCGGCATCCTGACCTCCATCGACCCCCGGCCTCTGGCGCCGCAGGTCGCGATCGTGGCCTTCCAGGGCTACCTCGGCCTCGACTCCGGGCTGCCGCAGTCGGTGTACTCCCTGGACGCCTCGCAGATCGAGCGCGGCCGGCTGGCGGAGGTCGGCCGGGCGAACCTGTCGGTGGGGGAGTCGCTGACGCTGCCCGACGGGACGACGGTGACCTTCACCGGCTACTCGCAGTTCGCGGCGATGCAGTTCTCGCACGACCCCGGCCAGCTGTGGGTGCTCGGCGCCGCCGTCGCGGTGCTGGCCGGCCTGCTGGGCATGCTGCTGCTGCGCCGCGAGCGCCTCTTCGCCCGCGCCACCGCCGCGCCCGGCGGCGGTAGCGTGCTCGACGTCGGGGCGCTGACCCGTGGCAGCGGCGACGGCGCGCCGCGGTTCGCGGCCCTCACCGACGACCTGCGGGCGGTCCTCGCCGCCCGTGCCCCGACCCACGACGTGACCCGCACCCCGCCCGACGGCGGGGCCGCACCGGAGACCGGAGGCGCACCCGCGTGACCGCCGACCAGCTGTCCGCCCTGTCGGACACCCTGTTCTCGACCAGCGTCGGTCTCTACTCGCTGGCCGTCGTCGCCTTCTGCGCCCAGCTGGCCTTCGGCCGCCGCCCGGCCCGGGAGCGGGCGCTGGTCGGCGCCGGCGCCACCGCCGGCGGCCCGGCCGAGGGCGGGGCGTCCCGGGCCGGCGCGCTGCCCGACGACCCCGCGCCGGTGCGCCGCTGGGGCCGGGTGGCGATGCTGCTCACCGCCGCCGGCGCGCTCACCCACACCGGCGTCCTCGTCGCCCGCGGGCTGGCCACCGACCGGCTGCCCTGGGGCAACATGTACGAGTTCGCGACCGCGGTCGTGCTCGTCGCCGTCGTGGCCTTCCTGGTGCTCGCGCTGCGCTCGCCCGGCCTGCGGCACCTGGGCCTGTTCGTGTTGGCGCCGGTGGTGCTCAGCATGGTCGCGATCGGGCTGTTCCTCTACGTCGAGAGCGGCCCGCTGGTGGCCGCGCTGCGGTCGAGCTGGCTGGCCGTGCACGTGACGACGGCGATCCTCGGCTTCGGCATCTTCTTCGTCAGCGGCATCGCGAGCGTCCTGTACCTGGTCCGCTCGCGGTACGAGGCCCGCGGGGGCGACGTCTCCGAGGCCCGCATCGTGGGCCGGATGCCGTCGGCGGCCTCGCTGGACCGGGTCGCCCACCGCACCGCGGTGTTCGGCTTCCCGATCTGGACCTTCGCCGTGATCGCCGGCGCCATCTGGGCCGAGAGCGCCTGGGGCCGCTTCTGGGGCTGGGACCCCAAGGAGACCTGGGCCTTCATCGCCTGGGTGGTCTACGCCGCCTACCTGCACGCCCGGACGACCGCCGGCTGGCGCGGCCGCCCCGCGGCCTGGGTCAACGTCGTCGGCCTGGCGGTCATGGTGTTCAACCTGCTGTACGTGAACATGGTGTCCACCGGGCTGCACAGCTACGGCGGGGTCGACTGAATCGCGTCCCATCCACCTCCCGGGTCCCTCCTACCCCTCCCGTGGGGGGTGCGGACCGCCACGGCGGGGGTCGCGTGCTCCACTTGACGCCATGACCGCACGCACGGGGGGCTCACGCACAGGAGGCTGCTGTGGGTAGGCACACCGCCGCCGACGACGCCGGCACAGACCCGATCGTCGCCGCGGCACTCGCCCGCCAGGAACCCGCGGCCGCGCTCACCCGTCACGCCTCCGCTGCCGACGAGGGCACCGATGAGGGCACCGAGAGCGGCCTGGGCTGGCCCGGGGACACCACCACCGGCGGCGGGCTGGGCTGGCCCGGGTCCCTGGACGAGGTCCTCCGCGAGACCGCCCGGATGGACGCCGTCCCCGACGTCCCCCCGGCCGGAGCGGCCGGCGACGTCGCCTCGGACGAGGCCGGTCCCGAGGCGGGGGCGGAGCCCGGCGCGCCGACCCGGCGCGGCTGGCGGCGGGTGTTCGGCGGCTCCGCCGCCTAGGAGCCGTGCACTCCGCGGAAGTGCACGAAGGGGGGCGTCGCGAGGGTCAGGCGGGGGAGCCGTCGTCGCGGCGGACGCGGCGGCCGAGCTCGCGCAGGAACTCCGGGTCGTCGTCGGGAGCCACCGGACGGGTGGCACGCGACGGGCGCGGGCGGCGGGCCGGCCGCGGCGGGCGCACGGCACCGCCGGCGGCGGCGGTCGCCCGCAGGACCAGCACGACCACGGCCACGGCGACCACCAGCAGCACCACGAACGCCACCTGGCGCACCCCCTCGGATCGGGCCTCACCGCCACTGTACGACCGCTGGGATACTGGCGGTGCGGCGCGGGACGCGCGCCCGCGCAGACCCCGCCCCGTCCGGATGGAGCCCGACATCGACGCCGTCGACCGGCAACTGATCGACCTGCTGCGCGCCAACGGCCGGGCCAGCTACGCCGAGCTCGCCCGCCAGGTCGGCCTGTCCGCCCCCGCAGTGCACGAGCGGGTCGGCAAGCTCGAGGCGGCCGGGACCATCACCGGCTACCGCGCGGTCGTCGACCCCGTCGCGCTCGGGCTCGACGTCACCGCGCTGGTCGGCGTCATCGAGAGCGACTCGGTCGACGACAACGGCGTCGAGGCGGCGCTGCGCGCGATGCCCGAGGTGGAGGACTGCTGGCGGGTGGCCGGCAGCGAGGCCTTCGTGCTCAAGGTGCGGGTGACCGACATCCCGGCACTGGAGGCGGCGATCAACGCGTTGAACCGGATCGAGGGCGTCGCCCGGACCCGCACCACCGTGGTGCTGTCGACGAAGTGGGAGGGCCGTCATGGCTGAGCAGGAGCGCACGCCGGTCACGCCGGTGGGCCCGGACGGGCGGCCCGCGGTGCGGCCGAGGGTGCTGCCCTGGCTGCTCGTGCACACCATCGGGCGGCTGGGTGTCTTCGCGCTGCTGACCGTGGTGCTGTGGATGGTGGGCCTCGACCTCTGGTCGGGCCTGCTGTTCGGCCTGCTGCTGTCGATGCCGGTGTCGTACTTCCTGCTGCGGCGTTCCCGCGAGCAGCTCAGCGTCGCGCTGGTCATGCGGTCGGAGGAGAAGCGCCGCGCCAAGGAGGAGTTCCGCGCCCGGCTCTCCGGCGACGCCGCCTGACCCGCGGAGGGGGTCAGCCCGACAGGGCGAGGCCGGCGGCGAGCAGCACCCCGGTGGCCAGCGTGAGCAGCCCGGTGGCCTGCAGCGCCGCGATGAGCGCCGGCCCGCGGCCACCCGAGAGCACGACCCGCGACGGCGGCACCGCCAGCGGGGCGGCCAGCAGCGCCAGCAGGGCCCACGGCCGGACGACGCCGATCGCGACGACGACGGCGAACGCCCCGGCCAGCAGCCCGACGTAGAGCAGGCGGGTGGCACGCTCGCCCAGCAGCACGGCCAGCGTCCGCTTGCCCACGACCGCGTCCCCGGCGATGTCGCGCAGGTTGTTGACCACCAGCAGCGCCACCGACAGCAGCCCGACGGGCACCGCGGCCGCCAGCGCCAGCCCCTCGATCCGGCCGGTCTGCGCGAACGTCGTCCCCGCGACGGCGACCAGGCCGAAGAACACGAAGACGAACACCTCGCCCAGCGCCCGGTAGCCGTAGGGGAGCGGGCCGCCGGTGTAGGTCCACGCGGCCGCGATGCAGACCGCCCCGACGGCGACCAGCCACCAGCTCGACAGCGCGGCCAGCACCAGCCCGGCGACGCCCGCGACGGTGAAGGCGAGCAGCGCGGCGGCGAGCACCCGCCGAGCCGGCGCGGCGCCCGAGCCCACCAGCCGCATCGGGCCGACCCGGTCGGCGTCGGTGCCGCGCTTCCCGTCGGAGTAGTCGTTGGCGTAGTTCACGGCCACCTGCAGGGCGAGGGCGACCAGCAGCGCCAGCAGCGCCGGCACGGGCCGGAAGCCGTCGAGCGCAGCGGCGGCGCCGGTGCCCACGAGCACGGGCGCCAGGGCCGCGGGCAGGGTGCGCGGCCGGGCGCCGGCCACCCACTGCGCGGGCGTGGCCATCAGCGGCGACCGGCCAGCGCGGCCGCCAGGCCGCGGCGGTCGGGCTTGCCGGTGTGCAGGGTGGGCACCGCGTCGACCAGGTGCAGCTCCCGCGGGGCGCTGGGTCCGCCGAGCCGCTGCGCCACCCACGGCCGCAGCGTCGCGAGGTCCGGGCTGGTCCCCGCGGCCGGGACGACGGCGGCCACCACCCGCTGCCCCCACTCCTCGTCGGGCCGGCCGAAGACGACGGCGTCGGCGACGTCGGGGTGCTCGCGCAGCACGCCCTCGACCGCCTGCGGCGCGACGTTCACCCCGCCGCTGACCACCACGTCGTCGAGTCGGCCGGTGACGGTCAGCCGCCCGTCCGGCCCGGTCGACCCCGCGTCGCGGGTGCGGAACCAGCCGCCGGCGAAGGCCTCCGCCGTCGCGCCCGGGTCGCGGCGGTAGCCCAGCGCCAGCACGGGACCGGCGACGGCGACTGCGCCCGTTCCGCCGGGTCCTGCGGCACCGTCCTCGACCCGGACCCGGACGCCGTCGAGCGGGACGCCGTCGTAGACGCAGCCGCCGCACGTCTCGGTCATCCCGTAGGTGGTCACCACGGCCACCCCCTCCCGGCGGGCCCGGGCCAGCAGGGCGGGGTCGGTGGCCGCGCCGCCCACCAGGACGGCGTCGAGGGCGCGCAGCGCGCCGGGCTCCGAGTCGAGGTACCGGCGCAGCTGGGTGGGCACCAGCGAGGCGTACCGGCGGCCGGCGGGCATCCGCGCGACCGCGGCGGCGAGGGGCTCGCCCGGCTCGAGGACCGTGGGCGCGGTGCCGGCCAGGGCCGACCGGACCAGCACCTGCAGCCCGGCGACCGCCGACACCGGCAGCGCGAGCAGCCAGGCGCCGGGTCCGCCGAGCCGGTCGGCGGTGGCGCCGGCCGAGGCCCGCAGCGCCGCCGCGGACAGCAGCACCCCGCGGCCGCCGCCGGTGGACCCGGAGGTGACGACGACGACGTCGGCGCCGTCCTCCAGCGGCTCGGCCGGCGCGAGGACCGCGCGGGCGGCCGCGGCGGCGGGACCCGACGGGAGGACGGCCACCGGCGGACCGCCGTCGAGGGCCGCGCGGACGGCGGGCAGCACGGTGCGCAGCACGTCGTCGGGATCGTCCGGCGCGGGGAGGACGGTCAGCTGCCGGGGCACGTCGAACCAGGGTACGAGGCGCGCGATCTACGCTGGCGGGCGTGATCACCGCCGCCCTCCCGCCGGGGATCGAGGAGGCGGCGGTGTGGTCGGTGCCGATGCGCACCCGCTTCCGCGGCATCGACGTGCGCGACGGCGTCCTGGTGCGCGGCCCGGCCGGCTGGGGCGAGTTCTCCCCCTTCTGGGACTACGGCACCGTCGAGAGCCGCCGCTGGTGGCCGGCCGCGGCGGAGGCCGCGCTGGAGGGCTGGCCGGCGCCGCTGCGCGACGCGGTGCCGGTGAACGTGACCGTGCCCGCGGTGGGTCCCGAGCGGGCGCGCGCGATCGTGGTGGCGTCGGGCTGCCGGACGGCGAAGGTCAAGGTGGCCGAGCCCGGGCAGACGCCGGCCGACGACCTCGCCCGCGTGGAGGCCGTCCGCGACGCGCTCGGTCCGTCCGGCGCGCTCCGGGTCGACGCCAACGCCGCCTGGGACGTCGACACCGCGGCGGCCCGCATCCGGGAGCTCGACCGGGTGGGCCTCGAGTACGTCGAGCAGCCGTGCGCGACGCTCGACGAGCTGTGCGCGCTGCGCCGGCGGATCGACGTCCGGATCGCCGCCGACGAGGCCGTCCGGCGCGCCGGCGACCCGCTCACGGTCGACCTGCGCGGGGCCTGCGACGTCGTCGTCCTCAAGGTGCAGCCGCTGGGCGGCGTGCGCGCGGCGCTGCGGGTCGCCGAGGCGCACGGATTGCCGTGCGTCGTGTCCTCGGCCCTGGAGTCCTCGGTGGGCCTCGCGGCGGGCGTCGCGCTGGCCGCCGCGCTGCCCGAGCTGCCCTTCGCCTGCGGCCTGGCCACCGGGGCGCTGCTCGACGGCGACGTGACCGGCGATCCGCTGGTGCCCGTCGACGGCACGCTGCCGGTGCGGGCGGTGGTGCCCGACCGGCGGGCCGCCGTGGCCCCGCCGGACGACGTGACCGCCCGGTGGTCGGCGCGGCTCACCGCGGTGCTCGCCGCGTGAACCCCTCCACCGCGCTGGCCCGCGTGCTGGTCGACGAGCTGGTCCGCGGCGGGGTCCGCGACGCCGTCCTCGCCCCCGGCTCGCGCTCTGCCCCGGTCGCGCTCGCGCTCGCCGCCGCCGAGCGGGCCGGCGCCGTGCGGCTGCACGTGCGCATCGACGAGCGGACCGCCTCCTTCCTCGCCCTCGGCCTGGCGCGCGCCTCCGGCCGCCCGGTGCCGGTGCTCACCACCTCCGGGACGGCGACCGCGCACCTGCACGCCGCGGTGCTCGAGGCCGACGTCAGCGGCGTCCCGCTGCTCGCGCTCACCGCCGACCGGCCGCCGGAGCTGCGGTCCACCGGTGCCAACCAGACGATCGAGCAGCCCGGCCTCTACGGCGGCGCGGTGCGCTGGGCGGCCGACGTCGGGGTGCCCGAGGCCGGGCGGGAGGCCGCGCAGAACCGCTACTGGCGCTCGGTGGTGTCGCGGGCGCTGCTGTCGGCCACCGGCGCCTTGTCAGGCGACCCCGGCCCCGTGCAGCTGAACCTGCCCTTCCGGGACCCGCTGCTGCCCGACGGGGAGCCCGGCCCGCTCGATGGCCCGTGGGCCGGTCGCGCCGGCGGTGCCCCGTGGACGGCCGGGGCGCCCGCGCCCGTCCCGGCCGGTCCGGTCGGGGACGGGCCGCGCACCCTCGTGGTGGCCGGCGACGGACCGCCCGCGGCCGGCCGGGCCTGGGCCGCCGGGGCCGCTGCTTCGGGCTGGCCGGTGGTCGCCGAGCCCAGCGGCGGAGCGTGGACCGGCGACGCCGTCCGCGGCGGGGCGCTGCTGCTCGGCGTCCCCGCCTGGCTGGACGCGCACCGGCCCGAGCGGGTCGTGGTGGTCGGCCGGCCCACGCTGTCGCGGCCGGTGTCGGCGCTGCTCGCCGACCCGCGGGTGCGGGTCGAGACGGTCGCGGCGACCCCGCGCTGGCCCGACGCGGGCCGGTCGAGCGCGCTGGTCTCGCGGGCCGCCCCGCCCGCCGGGCCGCCGTCGGACCCCGGCCGGGCCGGGAACCGGTCCGGGGCGTGGGCCGGGGCCTGGTCCGACGCCGCCGCCCGCGTCGGGACCGCCGTCGACGCGCTGCTCGACGCCGCGCCGGGCCTCACCGCCGCCCGCCTGGCCCGCGACGTCGTCGCCGCGCTGCCGGCCGGGGCGCTGCTGGTGCTCGGCTCCTCGACGCCGGTGCGCGACGTCGACCGCCTGGCCGTGCCGCGCGGCGACGTCGCCGTGCTGGCCAACCGCGGGGTGGCCGGCATCGACGGGACCGTCTCGACCGCGGTCGGGGCGGCGCTGGCGCACGGCGGCCCGACGGTGGCGCTCCTGGGCGACCTGACGTTCCTGCACGACCTGCAGGGCCTGCTCACCGGCGAGGGCGAGCCGCGTCCGGACCTCACGCTCGTCGTCCCGGACAACGACGGCGGCGGGATCTTCGCCCAGCTCGAGCCCGGCCGGGCGGCGTACGCGCGCGACTACCGGCGGGTGTTCGGGACGCCGCACGGGCGCGACCTGGCAGCGGTCGCGCAGGCGCTGGGCTGGACGGCGACGGCGGTCTCCTCGGCCGGCGAGCTGCCGGCCGCGCTGGCGGCGGGCGGGCCGCGGGTCGTCGTCGTCCGCACCGACCAGCGCGCCGAGGCCGACCTCGCCGTCGCGCTCCGGGACGCCGCCGCCCACGCCCTCGGCTGACCGGGCGGACGGGCGGTGGAGGACCGGTCCGTCCGGTGGCGTCCATCACCAGGCGACGTGCCCGCAGGGTCCCGGAGGACCGGTCGCCGGGGCCGCGCCGGACCACGTGGACCGGGGGGGCGAGGGTCCGGTGACCAGCGCGTTCCCCACTCCCGACCCGCTGGCGCCGCAGGCGGTCGGTTGGTCACGGCAGCGTCACGCGCTACCCCACGTGTCCCCTCCTAATCGGACTGTGACCGGCGACACAGCGACAGTTGCCATGACCGTAGGTAGCTTTTTGGCTGCGCTCAGCAGAACGGAGCGCGGCGCCGGTCCGCCAAACCCTGCCCACCGGTCGTCCACACCAACACCCAGGGCAGGGGTGGGGGACCCACTTCCGGCGCGCGACGGCCCACGGGGGCCGGACCCGAACGCGCCTCGGGGTGAAGCCGCGGACCGCGGCCGGGCACCGATCGCCCGAACCCGACAGCTCACCTCGCCGGCGGTGATCGGGAGATCATCACCATGCCCAAGCACCGCGCACCCCGCTACGTCCGCACCAAGAAGGTCATCGCCCGGGCCCCTGTCGCCGCCGGCGCCACCGTCGTCGGTCTCGGCGTCCTCAGCTCCCCGGCCTCCGCCTCCACCAGCCACGACTGGACCGACGTCGCCCAGTGCGAGTCCAGCGGCAACTGGAGCATCAACACCGGCAACGGCTACTACGGCGGCCTGCAGTTCAGCCAGTCCACCTGGGCCGGCTTCGGCGGCACCGAGCTCGCCGCCCGCGCCGACCTGGCCACCCCCGCCCAGCAGATCGAGATCGCCGAGCGCGTCCTCGAGGGCCAGGGCATCGGCGCCTGGCCGAGCTGCGGCAAGTACCTGACCGAGGGCACCACCGCGGCCGCCGCCGAGGCGCCCACCGCCCCCGCTCCCGCCGCCGAGGCACCCGCCCCGGCCGCCGAGGCCGGTCACTCCCACGACCACGCCGACGACGCCGCCACCGAGGACTACACCGTCCGCTGGGGCGACACCGTGAAGAAGATCGCCGCCGCCCACCAGCAGAGCTGGCGCGAGCTCTACGAGCGCAACGTCGACGTCATCGGCGGCAACCCGAACCGGATCTACCCCGGTCAGGTGCTCGCCGTCAGCGGCGCGGCCCCGGCCGAGGCCGCTCCGGCCCCGGAGGCCCCCGCCGCGACCGCCTCCGCCGGCGAGTCCGCCCCCGCGCCCGCGGTGGCCCCGCTGGCCGAGGTCGCCCCGCAGGTCGCCTCCGCGATCGCGTCGATCACCAACAGCGCCGGCCCGGTCAAGGCGGTCGTGCAGGCCGCCGCGAACGCCGTCGTGAGCAACGTGCCGGGCGCCGCCGACATCACCCTCGGCGGTACGCGCGGCAGCGCGGTCGACCCGAACGGGCACCCGTCGGGCCTGGCGCTGGACTACATGGTCATGACCGACAACGCCCTCGGTGACGCCATCGCCCAGTACCACGTCGACCACTGGGACGAGCTCGGCGTCGAGTACGTCATCTGGGAGCAGCGGATCCTGACCTCGCCCGACGGCGCGTGGAAGGCGATGGCCGACCGCGGCAGCGTGACCGCGAACCACCACGACCACGTGCACGTGAACTACGTGGGCTGATCCCCACCCCCGACGAGGGCCCGTCAGCGGCCGCGAGCCGTCCAGTGGGCGAGGTACGAGCGGTGCAGCCACGCGTCCACCCAGGCGCGGTCGGGCGCGGCCGGCACGGCCGGGCTGTCGCGCAGCGCCAGCAGCCGGGCCTCGGCGTCGTCGACCGCGGCGACCACCTCGGCCAGCGGTACCTCGCCCCGGCGGATGCTCCGCAGGTACGTGCGGTGGGGCTCGGGCACCGGCAGGGTGATCCGGCCGGTCGTCAGCAGCTCCACCCCCTGGATGCCCAGCCGCAGCGCGTGCATCGCGTACTTGACGTCGAACCCGTGCGCGGCGACGAGTTCAGGACGGTTCGTGTGCGCGCCGGCTGCGCCGGTCATCGCCGCCCGCTGGCCCCTCAGGTAGCCGAGGAAGCGGTCGGCGGCCACGCGGGAGACGAACCGGTCGGCGTGCGCCACCAGGTCCGCGCCCGCGGCCTCGCGGACGACGACCTCCTCGTCCGGCACGAACAGCAGCAGCAGGACGGTGGGGTTGCCGCCCAGCGCCAGCCGCGCCCACTTCCGCGCCGCGTACACCACGACGTCGAGGTCGCCGGCGCCCGACCGGTTGGCGAGCCCGCCGGGGCGGTCCCACGCGGTGTGCCGGTGGTACTGCTCGAACGGCACGGTCACCGTCGTCGAGAGCCCGGCGGGCACGCGCGCGGTGCCGGTGACGTACTCGGGCGGCTCGAGGCAGATGCCCATCTCGTCGCGGTCGTCCTGCCCCGTCACCAACGTGCCGTGCACGCCGGACCCCACCTGCGCGCGGAGGATCGTCCCCTGCTCGGCGATCTCCCGCGCCCGCGCCGAGGCGTGCGGGTGGTCGAAGGGCGACGGGAGCGAGCGGTCGCCGGCGATGGTCGGGACGGCGGTCACCGGGCCACCCAACCAGCCCGGAGGCCGGCCGCCGACCCGTTTCCGGCTCAGCTCTCCAGGGCGGCCTGGAACGCGGCGAACTTCGACTGGGTCTCGGCGAGCTCGGCCGCGGGGTCGGAGCCCGCGACGATGCCGCACCCGGCGAACAGCCGCGCGGTGCACGGGTCGTCCTCGCCGAGCCGGGCGCAGCGCAGGGCCAGGCCGAACTCACCGTCGCCGCGGGCGTCGAGCCAGCCGACCGGTCCGGCGTAGCGGCCGCGGTCCATGCCCTCGAGCTCGGCGATCAGCGCGGTGGCCACGTCGGGCGGCGTGCCGCCCACCGCGGCGGTCGGGTGCACCGCCTCGACCAGCTCCAGCAACCCGGCGCGCCCGCGCGCGCCCGAGCGCCGCTGCGTGCCGGCGACGTCGGTGACCAGGTGTCGCACGTTCGCCAGCGTCAGCAGCGACGGGGCCTCCGGCACCGAGAGGGCGGTGCAGAACGGGTCGAGCGCCCGCACCAGCGAGTCGACGGCGAGGGCGTGTTCGGCGCGGTCCTTGGCGCTGCTCATCAGCCCGGTTGCCAGCCGCTCGTCGTCGGCGCCCGCGCCCCGCGGGGCGGTGCCGGCCAGCACCCGCGCCGACAGCTGCCGCCCGGTGCGGCGCAGCAGCAGCTCGGGGGTGGCGCCGAGCAGCCCGTCGACGGCGAAGGTCCAGCAGTCGGGGAAGCGAGAGGCCAGCCGGTCGAGCAGCCGGCGGGCGTCCAGCGGCACGTCGGCGGTGACCAGCAGGTCGCGGGCGAGCACCACCTTGGCGAGGTCGCCGTCGTCGATCCGGCGCACGGCGGCGGCGACCGCGCCGCACCAGGACGCGGGGTCGAGGGCCCCGTCGGCGTAGCGCAGCCGGGTGGGCGCGGCGGACGGCGGAGCGGGGTCGCCGGCCGGCACCTCGCGGGGGTCGGCGTCGCCGGTGGTGGTCAGCCAGGTGACCCCGTCGCGCCGGCCGACGACGACCTCCGGGACCACGAACACCGACGTCCCGGCCGTGGGGTCGAAGGCGACGCTGGCGAAGACCACCGGTCCCGAGCCGGGGACGCCCACCGCGTCGTCGACCGCGAGCGCGGCGCTGCGCGCGGCCCACCAGGCCGCCGCCTCGGCCAGCGCGCCGGGACCGGAGACCTCGAGCCGGTCGGCCTCGCCCCAGCCCACCAGCCCCTCGCCGCGGCGGACCCAGGACAGCGCGCCGTCGCGGGGCAGCATGCCCAGCAGGTCGGGGGAGTCGGGCAGTGCCACCGTGGTGACCGCGGGCGCGGCGGCGTCCGGGGAGGTCACCGCCGCGGCTGTCACGCTCCCCAGCGTAGGCAGCCCGGTAGCGTCGGCGCCGTGGCGGACCGGCGAGACAGCGCACACACCGCCGGACGGCGGGCCGGGCTGGACAAGCAGCCGCACGAGGTCGCGGCCATGTTCGACGGCGTCGCGCGCCGCTACGACCTCACCAACACCGTGCTCTCCGGGGGCCGCGACGCCGCCTGGCGGCGCGCCACCCGCGAGGCGCTGGACGCCCGGCCGGGCGACGTCGTCCTCGACGTCGCCGCCGGCACCGCGGTGTCCACCGTCGAGCTGGCCGCCGGCGGGGTGCACGCCATCGCCTGCGACTTCTCCCAGGGCATGCTGCGCGCCGGCGCCGCCCGGCCGGTCCCGAAGATCGCCGGCGACGCGATGGCGCTGCCGCTGGCCGACGCGAGCGTCGACGGACTGGTGATCTCCTTCGGGCTGCGCAACGTCGCCGACCCCGACGCCGCCCTGCGCGAGTTCGCCCGGGTGGTCCGCCCGGGCGGCCGGCTCGTCGTCTGCGAGTTCTCCAGCCCCACCTGGCGCCCGTTCCGCACCCTCTACACCGAGTACCTGATGCGGGCGCTGCCGCGGATCGCGCGCGCGGTGAGCAGCAACCCCGACGCCTACGTGTACCTGGCCGAGTCGATCCGGGCCTGGCCCGACCAGCCGGCGCTGGCTGCGCGCATCCGGGCCGCCGGGTGGGCCGACGTCGAGTGGCGCGACCTCACCGGCGGCATCGTCGCCCTGCACCGCGCCCGCCGCCCGTAGCGGACCAGGACCGGAGGGTGGCCCAGCGGACTACCGTCCGGTCATGACGACACCGACGCCGATGCCCGAGCCGCCCGGTCCCTCGCCGTCGCCGGTCGACCCGATCTCCCCGCCGTCGCCGGCCCCGCTGCCGCAGCCGAGCCCCACCGACCCGACCGCCCCGCCGCCGACCGGCCCGCAGCCGGTCTGACCGGACTGCGCGGTGGACGGGCCGCCGTTCGCCGACCGGCGCGACGCCGGCCGGCGACTCGGCGCGCGCCTGGCCGATCCCGCCCGCGACGCGGCCGTGCGGCTCGGCCCGGACGCCCTGGTCCTGGGCCTGCCCCGCGGGGGCGTGCTGGTCGCCGCCGAGGTCGCCGCGGCGCTCGGCGCGGAGCTCGACGTGGTCGCCGTCCGCAAGCTCGGCGTGCCCCGGCGCCCCGAGCTGGCCATGGGCGCGATCGCCGCCGTGGGCGACGCGGTGGAGAGCGTCGGCGTCGAGGCCGTCCTGGCCCGGGTCGACGTCGACGGCGAGGCCGCCGCCGAGGTCCACCGCGCCGAGCTCGCCGAGCTGCACCGCCGCCGGTCGGCCTACCGCGGCGACCGCCCGCCGCCGGTCCTCACCGGACGCACCGTGGTCCTCGTCGACGACGGCCTGGCCACCGGCGCCACGATGCGGGCGGCGCTGGCCGCCGTCCGCGGGGCCGGCGCGGCCGCCGTCGTCGTCGCCGTTCCGGTCGGCCCGCCGGCGCTGTGCGCCGAGCTGGAGGCCGACGAGGTCGTCTGCCTGGTCACGCCGCAGCCCTTCGGCGCGGTGGGGCGCTGGTACGACGACTTCGGCCAGACCACGGACGACGAGGTCCGGGCGGCCCTGGGGCAGGCATAGGAGGCGATGCGCACGTCCCCCCGGCTCCGGACGTGCGGAAAGCTTCCACTGCCTGGAGGTCGCCGCCGACCGCAGCCGAGCACCGAGGGGGACACCGCGTGACGAGTCCGACCGACGGGGGCAGTGCCGACGTCGTCGTGGTGGGCGCGGGCCCGGCGGGGTCGGCCGCGGCCTGGGCGCTGGCCACCGCCGGACTCGACGCGGTGCTGCTGGAGAAGGCCCGCTTCCCGCGCGAGAAGGTCTGCGGCGACGGGCTCACCCCCCGCGCGGTCAAGGCGCTCGACGACATGGGCGTCGACACCTCGCCGGCGGGCGGCTGGGTCCGGCACCGCGGCCTGCGGGTCTTCGGCGGCGGAGAGGTGGTCGAGGTCGACTGGCCGCGGCTGTCCTCCTGGCCCGACTTCGGCCTCATCCGGGCGCGCCGGGACCTGGACCCGGTGCTGGCCGCGCACGCCGTGGCCGCCGGTGCCCGGCTCGAGCAGGAGGTCACGGTCACCGACCCGCTGCTCGACGACGCCGGGCGGGTCGTGGGCGTGCGCGCCCAGGCCGGCCCGGAGCGGGAGCCGGTCACCTGGCGGGCGCCGCTGGTGGTCTCCGCCGAGGGGCTCTCGGGCCGGCTGGCCAAGGCCATCGGCCTGGCCCGCCGCGAGGACCGCCCGCTGGGCGTCGCCGTCCGCCGCTACGTCGAGACGCCGCGCGGCGAGGACCCCTACCTCGACATCTCCTTCGACCTCTCCGCCGAGGGCCCCACCGCCGACTCGATGCCCGGCTACGGCTGGTCGTTCGGCATGGGCGACGGCACGGCCAACGTCGGTTTCGGCCTGCTCGACACCCGCCGCGGCGGGGACGCCGACGCCCGCTCCGTGCTGCGCCGCTGGGTGGCCACGCTCCCCGCGGAGTGGCAGCTGGGCGAGGAGCACGCGGTCACCCCGCTGCGCGGCGCCGGCCTGCCCATGGCGCTGGCCCGTGGCCCCGCCTACACCCGCGGGCTGCTGCTGGCCGGCGACACCGCCGGGGTGGTCAACCCGTTCAACGGCGAGGGGATCAGCTACGCGCTGGAGACCGGCCGGATGGCGGGCGAGACCGCCGTCGAGGCGCTCGCCGCACCCGAGGGTCCGGCCCGCGAGGCGGTGCTGCGCCGCTACCCGCGGCGGCTGCAGGAGGAGTACGGCCGCCACCACCGCCTGGGCACGGCGTTCCTCGCGCTGCTCGACCGGCCCGGCCTGGTCCGGTTCGCCACCGCGCACGGGCTCCGGCGGCCGGCGATGGTGAACGCGGCGCTGCGGCTCATGGGCAACCTCTCCGACGGTCGCGACGGCGACCGCTTCGACCGGGTGGTCGCGGTGCTCACCCGCCTGACGCCGTCCGTGTGAGCCGTGCGGCGGCGCGGACCGTGACCGGACCGTGACCCCCAGAAGTGAACTCACTCACCCCCCGCGCTTCCGATCGCGAGTCGCGCGGCATAGGCTCGTGGCGACGACCTTGTGAAGTTTTTCACAAGCGCACGAGCACGTGAGGGGAGGCGCCGGTGCTCTCGACCTACGTCCCGATCGTGGGCCTGTTCGCGCTGGCCGCGGCCTTCGCGCTGTTCTCGGTGGCGGTCGCGCCGTTCGTCGGCCCGCGCCGCTACAACCGGGCCAAGCTCGAGGCCTACGAGTGCGGCATCGAGCCGGTCGACCAGCCGCTGCACGGCGGCCGGTTCCCGGTGAAGTACTACCTGACGGCGATGATCTTCATCGTCTTCGACATCGAGATCGTCTTCCTCTACCCCTGGGCCGTCGCCAACGACGCGCTCGGCGTCTTCGGCCTGGTCGAGATGGTCGTGTTCATCGCCACCGTCTTCATCGCCTACGTCTACGTGTGGCGCCGCGGCGGCCTGGACTGGGACTGAGAGTGGGACGGACGGTCACGACCCCGACGGCGAGGAGCTGAGATGGGTCTCGAGGAGAAGCTGCCCAGCGGCTTCCTGCTGACCTCGGTCGAGAAGCTGGTCAACTGGACGCGGAAGTCCTCGTTGTGGCCGGCCACCTTCGGCCTGGCCTGCTGCGCCATCGAGATGATGGCCACCGGCGCCGGCCGGTACGACCTCGCGCGCTTCGGCATGGAGGTCTTCCGCGCCTCCCCGCGCCAGGCCGACCTGATGATCGTCGCCGGCCGGGTGAGCCAGAAGATGGCGCCGGTCCTGCGGCAGATCTACGACCAGATGCCCGAGCCGCGCTGGGTGCTCGCCATGGGCGTGTGCGCCAGCTCCGGCGGGATGTTCAACAACTACGCGGTGGTGCAGGGCGTCGACCACGTCGTCCCCGTCGACATGTACCTGCCCGGCTGCCCGCCGCGCCCGGAGATGCTGATGGACGCCATCCTCAAGCTCCACCACAAGATCCAGAACGAGCCGCTCGGCGAGCGGCGCGCCCGGCAGCTCGAGCGCGACCGCGCCGAGGGCCGCGCCCACGACCTGCTGGTCGAGATGCCCTCCACCGTGCGGGTGGACAAGGCGGCGCGGCGCGCCTACGAGGAGGCGGCGGCCGCCGGCCGGGCCGGCCAGTTCCTCATCGAGCGGCGCGGCGGGCACGTGATCGAGCCGGAGAAGACCCGGTGACCGGCCCCGGTGACCGCTCCGGCCGCGACGAGGCGGCCGAGGGCGCCTACGCGGCGAGCGGCGGCTTCCGCAAGGGCGCGTTCGGCGTCTCCGGCAGCGGCGACACCTCCGGCTTCGGCGGGCTGGTGCGGGTCGAGCCGGGCGGCGCGGTGGCGCTGCACTCCACCGAGCGCCCCTACGGCGGCTGGTTCGACGAGGTGACCGACGCGCTCGTCGAGGCGGTCGGCGAGGCCACCTACGCGGCCGCGGTGCAGCGGGTGCTGGTCGACCGCGGCGAGATCACCTACTTCGTCGCCCGCGAGCACCTGCTCACCCTGGTGCGGGCGCTGCGCGACGACGACGCGCTGCGCTTCGAGCTGTGCAGCAGCGTCTCCGGCGTCGACTACCTCGACAGCGGCGGCCCGGCGGCCGGTCCCGGCCGGCCGCGGCTGCACGTCGTCCACCACCTGACCTCGATGACCTTCCGGCGGCGGATCCGGCTGGAGGTCGCCGTGACGGCCGAGGACCCGCACGTGCCGTCGGTGACGTCGGTGTACCCGACGGCGGACTGGCACGAGCGGGAGACCTACGACATGTTCGGCGTCGTCTTCGACGGGCACCCGGCGCTGACCCGGATCCTCATGCCCGATGACTGGGACGGCCACCCCCAGCGCAAGGACTACCCCCTCGGCGGCGTGCCCGTGGAGTACCACGGCGCCACGATCCCGCCCCCTGACACCCGGCGGGCCTACCGATGAGCACCACCTACGACCCCTACGCCGGCTCCCGCGAGACCACCGAGGGCCGGGTCTACACCGTCACCGGCGGCGACTGGGACCAGACCCTCGGCGTCGACCTCTCCGGCGAGGAGCGCCTCGTCGTCAACATGGGGCCCCAGCACCCCTCGACGCACGGCGTGCTGCGGCTGGTCCTCGACCTCGAGGGCGAGACGGTGACCAAGGCGCGGGTGGTCATCGGCTACCTGCACACCGGCATCGAGAAGAACGTCGAGTACCGCAACTGGGTGCAGGGCACCACCTTCGTGACGCGGATGGACTACCTGTCCCCGCTGTTCAACGAGGCCGGCTACTGCATGGCCGTCGAGAAGCTGCTCGGCATCGAGGTGCCGCAGCGCGCGCAGACCATCCGCGTGCTGGTCATGGAGATCAACCGGATCGCCTCGCACCTGGTCGGCCTGGCCACCGGCGGGATGGAGCTCGGCGCGCTCACCGGCATGACCAACGGATTCCGCGAGCGGGAGCTGTGCCTCGACCTGCTCGAGGAGATCACCGGGCTGCGGATGAACCACGCCTACATCCGCCCCGGCGGGGTGGCGCAGGACCTGCCGCCCGGGGTCGAGGACTCGATCCGTGAGTGGCTCGCGGTCATGCCCGAGCGGCTGGCCGGCTACCACCGGCTGCTCACCGGCCAGCCGATCTGGCAGCGCCGGCTCAAGGACGTCGGCTACCTCGACGTCACCGGCTGCGTGGCCCTCGGCGTCACCGGCCCGGTGCTGCGCGCCGCCGGGCTGCCGTGGGACCTGCGCAAGGTGGAGCCCTACCTCGGCTACGAGACCTACGACTTCGAGGTCCCGACGGCCGACACCTCCGACGCGTGGGGCCGCTACCTGGTCCGCATGGCCGAGATGTTCGAGTCGCTGAAGATCGTCGAGCAGGCCCTCGACCGCCTCGAGCCCGGCCCGGTCATGGTCGAGGACAAGAAGATCGCCTGGCCGGCGCAGCTGTCGCTCGGCGCCGACGGGCTGGGCAACTCCCTCGACCACGTCCGGCACATCATGGGCACCTCGATGGAGGCCCTGATCCACCACTTCAAGCTGGTCACCGAGGGGTTCCGGGTGCCGGCCGGGCAGGTCTACGTCCCGGTCGAGTCCCCCCGCGGGGAGCTCGGCTACCACGTGGTCAGCGACGGCAGCACCCGGCCGTGGCGCGTCCACGTGCGCGACCCCAGCTTCGTGAACCTGCAGGCCACCGCGGCGATGAGCGAGGGCGGCATGATCGCCGACGTCATCGCCGCGATCGCCTCGATCGACCCGGTGATGGGAGGTGTCGACCGGTGAGTTCCCTTCCCGGGTCGGCGGAGGGGGCGGCGACGACGGGGCTGGTCGACAGCCCGGTCGAGCCGGCGCCGGCCGACCTGCCGCCGCTGACCGAGCAGACCCGGCTCGAGGCGCGGGCGATCACGTCCCGCTACCCGCAGCCGCGCTCGGCGCTGCTGCCGATGCTGCACCTGGTGCAGAGCTACCAGGGCTACGTCAGCCCCGAGGGCATCGCGCTGTGCGCCGAGGAGCTCGGCCTGACCCGCGCCGAGGTGGGCGCGGTCGCGACCTTCTACACGATGTACAAGCGCCGGCCGACCGGCCGGCACCTGGTCAGCGTCTGCACCAACACGCTGTGCGCCGTCCTGGGCGGGCAGCGGATCATGGACGCGTTGTCGGCGGACCTCGGCGTCCACCACGACGAGACGGCGGCCGACGGCTCGGTCACCCTCGAGCACGCCGAGTGCCTGGCCGCCTGCGACTACGCGCCCGTGGTCACCGTCGACTACGAGTTCTACGACCAGCAGGACGTCGAGAGCGCCCGCGCCCTGGTCGCCGCCCTGCGCCGGGGCGAGAAGCCGCACCCCACCCGTGGCGCGCCGCTCACCGACTTCCGCGGCGTCTCCCGCCAGCTGGCCGGCTTCTCCCAGCACGCCGACGCCGGGGCCGCGCGCGCCGCCGTCGACGCCGAGGGGCAGTGGGAGCCGACGCTGGCCGGTGTCCGGCTGGCCGCCGAGCGCGGCGAGACCGCCCCGCCGATGACCGGCCCCGAGCCCCAGCCGGACGACGCCGGGGAGCCCGCGCAGACGGTCACCCCCTCGGGCCGGACCGGCCAGACGCCGGAGGAGGAGGCCGCCGACGCCCGCGTCGCCGCCGCCGACACCCCCGCTGAGCGGGCCGGCGCCGCCGAGACCCACCCCGACCGCGGGACCGAGTACGGCCGGAGGACCCCCGGCGGCTCCCGTCCCGCACCCGACACCCCCGCGGGCACCGAGCCGGGCACCTCCGGCCAGGGCCCTGCCACCCGGGAGGCCTGACCCGTGCCGCTCACCCCCGTCCTCACCTCGCGCTGGGGCGCCGACCAGCCGTGGCGGCTGTCCACCTACGAGTCCCTCGACGGCTACGCCGCGCTGCGCACCGCGCTGACCATGGAGCCCGACGAGCTGGTCTCGCTGGTCAAGGAGTCCGGCCTGCGCGGCCGCGGCGGCGCCGGGTTCCCCACCGGCATGAAGTGGAGCTTCATCCCCCAGCCCAAGCCGGGGGAGACACCCACCGGTCCGGCCGCGCTGCCCAAGTACCTGGTGGTCAACGCCGACGAGGGCGAGCCGGGCACCTGCAAGGACCTGCCGCTGATGATGACCGACCCGCACTCGCTCATCGAGGGCGTGATCATCTCGGCGTACGCCATCCGTTGCCGGTTCGCCGTCATCTACGTGCGCGGTGAGGCGGTGCACGCCCACCGCCGGCTGGTGTCGGCCGTCGAGGAGGCCTACGCGGCCGGCTACCTGGGCAGCGACGTCCTCGGCTCGGGCTGGGGCCTGGACCTGGTCGTGCACGCCGGCGCCGGGGCCTACATCTGCGGCGAGGAGACGGCGCTGCTGGACTCCCTCGAGGGCTACCGCGGTCAGCCGCGGCTCAAGCCGCCGTTCCCCGCCGTCGCCGGGCTCTACGGGGCCCCGACGGTCATCAACAACGTCGAGACCCTGGCCACCGTGCCCTTCGTCGTGCGCGGCGGCGCGGAGTGGTTCAAGCAGTTCGGGCCGGAGAAGTCGCCCGGCCCGAAGATCTTCTCGCTGTCGGGCCGGGTGACCCGTCCCGGCCAGTACGAGGCCCCGATGGGCACCACCATGCGGGAGCTGCTGGAGATGGCCGGCGGCGTGCGCGCCGGGCACGAGCTGAAGTTCTGGACGCCGGGCGGCTCGTCGACGCCGTACTTCACCGCCGAGCACCTCGACGTCCCGCTCGACTTCGACTCGGTGGCCGCCGCCGGCTCCATGCTCGGCACCACCGCCCTCATGGTGTTCGACGAGACCGACTCGATCGTCGAGGCCACGCTGCGCTTCACCGAGTTCTACGCACACGAGAGCTGCGGCAAGTGCACCCCGTGCCGCGAGGGGACCTACTGGCTGGTGCAGGTGCTGCAGCGGCTGGTCGACGGCCGGGGCACCGCGGCCGACCTCGACCTGCTCACCGACACCTGCGACAACATCCTCGGCCGGTCGTTCTGCGCCCTCGGTGACGGCGCGACCAGCTGCATCACCAGCTCGCTCCAGTACTTCCGCGACGACTACGTCGCCCTGCTGCCGCCCGAGGAGCAGGCCCGCCTGGGCCGCTCCCTGCGCCTCGAGCCCGTCGGAGTCGCCTCGTGACCGTCACACCGGTCTCCCCCGAGCCCGCGGCGGCCGTGCCGCCCGGTGTCCCCGGGCCGCACACCCCGCCCGACGCCGTCCACTGCACCATCGACGGCTTCGACGTCGCGGTGCCCAAGGGGACGCTGATCATCCGGGCCGCCGAGATGGTCGGCATCCAGATCCCCCGGTTCTGCGACCACCCGCTGCTCGACCCGGTGGGCGCCTGCCGGCAGTGCCTGGTCGAGGTGGAGGGCCAGCGCAAGCCGGTGGCCTCCTGCACCATGCCGGTCACCGACGGGATGGCGGTCAAGACCCAGCTGACCAGCGCGGTCGCCGACAAGGCGCAGCAGGGCACGATGGAGCTGCTGCTCATCAACCACCCGCTGGACTGCCCGGTCTGCGACAAGGGCGGCGAGTGCCCGCTGCAGAACCAGGCGATGAGCAACGGCCGTGCGGAGTCCCGCTTCGTCGACGTCAAGCGGACCTATCCCAAGCCGCTGCCGATCAGCACGGAGATCCTGCTCGACCGCGAGCGGTGCGTGCTCTGCGCCCGCTGCACCCGGTTCTCCCAGCAGGTGGCCGGCGACCCGTTCATCGAGCTGTTCGAGCGGGGGGCGCTCGAGCAGGTCGCCGTCGCCGAGGACGAGCCGTTCTCCTCCTACTTCTCGGGCAACACGACGCAGATCTGCCCGGTCGGGGCGCTCACCAGCGCCCAGTACCGGTTCCGCTCGCGGCCCTTCGACCTGCGCAGCGAGCCCTCGGTGTGCGAGCACTGCGCCTCGGGCTGCGCGATGCGCACCGACTACCGGCGCGGCAAGGTCATGCGCCGGCTGGCGGGGGAGGACCCCGCGGTCAACGAGGAGTGGACCTGCGACAAGGGCCGCTTCGCGTTCCGCTACGCCGCCACCAACGACCGGCTGGGCACGCCGATGGTGCGCCGTGACGGGGTGCTCGAGCCGGCCTCCTGGCCGGAGGCCTGGGCCGCGGCGGCCGAGGGGCTGCGCGCCGCCCGGGCCGCGGGCGGCGTCGGTGTGCTGCCCGGCGGACGGCTGACGGTCGAGGACGCCTACGCCTACGCCAAGTTCGCCCGCGTGGCGCTGGGCAGCAACGACGTCGACGCCCGTGCCCGGGCGCACTCCCCGGAGGAGCAGGCCTTCCTCGCCGCGCACGTCGCGGGCACCGGCCCCGGCCGGGGCGCGGTCACCTACGACGACCTCGCCGCCGCGCCCGCCGTGCTGCTGGCCGGGTTCGAGCCGGAGGAGGAGTCGCCGATCGTCTTCCTCCGCCTGCGCAAGGCGGTCCGCAAGGGCTCGCTCACCGTGTACGACCTGGCGCCGTTCGCCACCCGCGCGGCGCAGAAGCTCCAGGCCACCGTGCTGGTCACCCGGCCCGGCGACGAGGCCCGCGCGCTGGTCGCGCTGGCCGAGGGCAGCTGGGGCGGCCCGGCGGTCGAGGCGCTGCGGCAGCCCGGCGCGGTGGTCCTGGTCGGCGAGCGGCTGGCGGAGGTGCCCGGCGCGTTCAGCGCGGTCGCCGCGCTGGCCCGCGCCACCGGCGCCCGGCCGGCCTGGGTGCCGCGGCGGGCCGGGGAGCGCGGCGCGGTCGAGGTCGGCGCGCTGCCCGGGCTGCTGCCCGGCGGCCGGCCGGTCGACGACCCCGTCGCCCGGGCCGAGGTGGCCACGCTGTGGGGCGTCGACCCCGTCGACCTGCCCGCCGTCCCCGGGCGGGACACCACCGGCATCCTGACCGCGGTCCGCGACGGCCGGCTGGCCGGACTCGTGGTCGGCGGCGTCGACCCGGCCGACCTGCCCGACCCCGCGCTGGCCGCGGCGGCGCTGGCCGCGGCGGCGTTCGTGGTCAGCCTCGAGCAGCGGCCCACCGCCGTCACCGAGCACGCCGACGTCGTCCTGCCGGTCGCCGCGGCCGCGGAGAAGGCCGGCAGCTACCTCGACTGGGAGGGCCGGGTCCGCCCGTTCGACGCCATGCTGCACGGCACCGGGCAACTGCCCGACGTCCGGGTGCTGCACGGCCTGGCCGAGTACCTCGACGTCGACCTGCGGCTGCCCGAGCCCACGGCCGCCCGCGCCGAGCTCACGGCGCTGGGGGCCACCGGCGCCCGCGCCGACGAGACCGGCCTCGACGTCCCCCCTGTCGTCGTGCCAGAGCCGGCCGACGGCGAGGCGCTGCTGGCCTCCTGGCGCATGCTGCTCGACGTCGGCACGCTGCAGCGCGACGAACCCGAGCTCGCCGGCACCGCCCGCCCGCCGGTGGCCCGGCTCGCTCCGGACGCCGCCGCGCGCCTCGGCCTGGCCGACGGCGACCTGCTGACCGTCACCGGCTCCACCGGGTCGGTGACCCTGCCGGTGCTGCTGACCGAGATGCCCGACGGCGTGGTGTGGCTGCCGATGCGCTCGCCCGGCAGCGAGGTGCGCGCCGGCCTCGGCACCGCGCCGGGCGCCCTCGTCCGGCTCAGCGCGGGAGGTGTCGCGTGACCCTGCTCGCCGCCGCCGACCAGCCGACGCTCGAGGACTTCGGGCAGGACGTCTGGTGGATCGTCCTGATCAAGATCGTCGGCGTCTTCGCCGTGCTCGTGCTGATGACGCTGTTCGCCATCGTCTTCGAGCGCAAGGTCGTCGCCCGCATGCAGCAGCGGCTGGGCCCCAACCGGGTCGGCCCCCGCGGCTCGCTGCAGAGCCTCGCCGACGGGCTGAAGCTGGCGTTCAAGGAAGACATCATGCCGGCGCTCGCGGACAAGCCGGTGTACTTCCTGGCGCCGGTCATCTCCGCCGTCCCGGCGTTCCTGGCCTTCTCGGTCATCCCGCTCGGCCCGACGGTCAGCATCTTCGGCGAGCGCACCCCGCTGCAGCTCACCGACGCTCCCATCGGCGTGCTCGTCGTGCTGGCCTGCTCGGCGATGGGCGTCTACGGCATCGTGCTGGCCGGCTGGGCGTCGGGCTCGACCTATCCGCTGCTCGGCGGGCTGCGCAGCGCCGCGCAGATGGTCAGCTACGAGATCGCCATGGGCCTGTCGATCGTCGCGGTGTTCCTCTACGCCGGCTCGATGTCGACCTCGGAGATCGTCGCGGCCCAGGCCGACGGCCCCCCGCTGTCGTTCTTCGGCCTGGAGTTCACCGGCCCCGGCTGGTTCGGGATCCTGCTCCCGGTCAGCTTCGTCATCTACGTGATCGCCGTCGTCGGCGAGACCAACCGGGCGCCCTTCGACCTCCCCGAGGCCGAGAGCGAGCTGGTCGGCGGCTTCCACACCGAGTACACGTCGCTGAAGTTCGCGCTGTTCTTCCTCGCCGAGTACATCAACATGGTCACCGTCTCCGCGCTGGCCGCGACGCTGTTCCTCGGCGGCTGGCGGGCGCCGTGGCCGCTGTCCATCTGGGACGGCGCCAACTCCGGCTGGTGGCCGCTGCTGTGGTTCTTCCTCAAGGTCGCCGCGGCGCTGTTCGTCTTCATCTGGCTGCGCGGCACCCTGCCCCGGCTGCGCTACGACCAGTTCATGCGGTTCGGCTGGAAGGTCCTGGTGCCGACGGCGCTGGTCTGGATCCTCGCCGTCGCCACCATGCGCACCGTCTCCCGCGAGACCGACCTGTCCACCGGCCAGGTGGCCGTCTTCGTCGGCGTGCCGATCGCCCTGCTCGTGCTCATCGGCCTCTCGCTGGCCAGCCGCGCCAGCAACCGCGACACCCGGCTCATGGCCGCCGACGCCGCCGCCGGCGGGGTCCACGCCACCGATCCCGACCCCGACCCCGAGGTGCTGCCCCCGGCCGGGCCGCGCCACCGCCCGGCCCGGCGCACCGGACCCGCCCGCGCCGAGGGCGGGTTCCCGGTGCCACCGATGGACCTCACCGTGCCGCCCTCGCCGCGGTTGCGCCGCACCGAGCCGGTGGGCGCCCGCCCCGAGGGCGGCGTGGTCAGCAGCGGCCGCCGTGCCACCGGCGGCAGCAGGGGCAGCACCGCGACCAGCGCACAGGAGGACTCCGATGTCTGAGCGGACCCCCGCGGGGGCCACCCCGGCCCGGCGCGGCGGTGGCGAGGTGGAGCGGGCCGGCCGGGACACCGGCGCGCCCGCGGCCCGCCGCAGCCTGCTGCCGGCACCCGGTCAGGGCTTCGGCGTCACCTTCGCCCAGATGTTCAAGAAGGTGACCACCGAGCAGTACCCCGAGACCCCGAAGGTCACCAAGCCGCGCTACCACGGCCGGCACGTGCTCAACCGGCACCCCGACGGGCTGGAGAAGTGCGTCGGCTGCGAGCTGTGCGCCTGGGCCTGCCCGGCCGACGCGATCTACGTCGAGGGCGGCGACAACACCGAGGACGCCCGGTACTCGCCCGGGGAGCGGTACGGCGCGGTCTACCAGATCAACTACCTGCGCTGCATCTTCTGCGGGCTGTGCATCGAGGCCTGCCCGACCCGCTCGCTGACCATGAGCAACGACTTCGAGCTCGCCGACGACGACCGCCGCGACCTGATCTACACCAAGGAGCAGCTCATGGCCCCGCTCCTGCCGGGGATGGAGGCCCCGCCGCACCCGATGCGCCTCGGGGACGACGAGAAGGCCTACTACGTGCGCGAGCCCCAGCAGGGGTCGGCCGCCGAGCCGGTCACGGCGGAGCGGGCATGACCGACGTCGCCATCGGGACCGGCGAGGCCGTCGTCTTCTGGGTCCTCGGGCCGGTCGCGCTCGCCGGGGCGCTCGGGATGGTGTTCAGCCGCAACGCCGTGCACTCCGCGCTGTGGCTGGTCAACACGATGCTCGCGCTGGGCGTCTTCTACGTCGTCCAGTCCGCGCCGTTCCTCGGGGCGGTGCAGATCATCGTCTACACCGGCGCGATCATGATCCTGTTCCTGTTCGTCCTCATGATGGTCGGCCGCGACTCGTCGGACTCCGTCGTCGAGACCCTGCGCGGGCAGCGGGTCGCGGCCACGGTGCTCGGCGTGGGCTTCGCCGGGCTGGTGGGCGCCGGCATCGCCCGCGCCACCCAGGACACCCCCGTCGAGGGCCTCGGTGACGCCGGCGGCGCGGGCAACATCCAGACGATCGCCGAGGTGCTGTTCACCCGCTACCTGCTGGCCTTCGAGGTCACCAGCGCGCTGCTCATCACCGCCGCCGTCGGTGCGATGGTGCTCGCCCACATCGAGCGCGAGCCCGGCAGCCGGCAGACGCAGAAGGAGCTCTCCCGCGCCCGGTTCCTCACCGACCGGCCGCAGACCCTGCCCGGCCCGGGTGTCTTCGCGCGGGCCAACTCCGTGGCCACCGGCGCGCTGCTCCCCGACGGCCGCACCGCCGAGGACAGCCTGGCCACCGGCATCGAGCCCCGGGAGGTCGAGCAGATGCCCCGCCCCACCGGCCGTGCCCAGCTGGGCAGCCCCGACGCCGCGCTCGGCACGACGGACGACCCGCGATGAGCCTCACGCACTACCTGGTGCTCGCCGCGATCCTGTTCACCATCGGCGCGGTCGGCGTGCTGGTGCGGCGCAACGCGATCGTCGTCTTCATGTGCATCGAGCTGATGCTCAACTCGGTGAACCTGACGCTGGTCACCTTCGCCCGGGCCACCGGCACCATCGACGGCCAGATCATGGCGTTCTTCGTCATGGTCGTCGCCGCCGCCGAGGTCGTCGTCGGCCTGGCCATCATCATGTCGATCTACCGGACCCGCCGGTCGGCGTCGGTCGACGACGCCAACCTGCTCAAGTACTGACGGGAGCCGGCATCCCCATGGACACCGTCGCGGCCGAGGGCCTGCTGTCCGCCTCCTGGCTGGTGATCGCCCTGCCGCTGCTCGGCGCCGCGGTGCTGCTGCTCGGCGGCCGGCGCACCGACGCCTGGGGCCACCTGCTGGGGACGGCGACCGTCGTGGTCTCGTTCGTCCTCGCGCTGCTGTGCACCGTGCAGCTGGCCGGCCTCGAGGAGCGCTCGGTCGACGCCGAGCTGTTCACCTTCGTCTCCGCCGGGTCGCTCGACGTCAGCGCCGGGCTGCTGGTCGACCCGCTGTCGGCGGCCTTCATGCTGCTGATCACCGGCGTGGGTGCGCTCATCCACGTCTACTCGATCGGCTACATGGCGCACGACCCGCGCCGCCGCCGGTTCTTCGCCTACCTCAACCTGTTCGTCGCCGCGATGCTGCTGCTCGTCCTCGGCGACAACTACGTGGCCCTCTACGTCGGGTGGGAGGGCGTGGGCCTGGCCTCCTACCTGCTCATCGCCTTCTGGCACGAGCGCCCGTCGGCGGCCACCGCCGCCAAGAAGGCGTTCATCATGAACCGGGTCGGCGACGTCGGCCTGGCCCTGGCGATCTTCGTCATGTTCGCCCAGCTGGGGACGGTGTCCTACGAGGGCGTCTTCGGCGAGGTGGGGGCGCTGGCCGGCGGCACGCTGACGGCGCTGGGCCTGCTCCTGCTGCTCGGGGCGTGCGGCAAGTCCGGCCAGGTCCCGCTGCAGGCGTGGCTCCCCGACGCCATGGAGGGCCCGACGCCGGTCTCGGCGCTCATCCACGCCGCGACGATGGTCACCGCCGGGGTCTACCTCATCGCCCGCTCCGCGCCGATCTACGACCTGACGCCCACCGCCCGCGCCGTCGTGCTGGCCGTCGGGGCGATCACCCTGCTCTACGGCGCGATCGTGGGCTGCGCGTACGACGACATCAAGAAGGTCCTCGCGTACTCCACGGTCAGCCAGATCGGCTACATGTTCCTGGCCGTCGGCCTCGGCCCGGTCGGCTACGCCGCGGCGATCGCCCACCTGCTCACCCACGGCTTCTTCAAGGCCGGGCTGTTCCTCGGCGCCGGGTCGGTCATGCACGCCATGGACGACCAGGTCGACATGCGCCGCTTCGGCGGGTTGGCGCGACGGCTGCCGATCACCTTCGTCACGTTCGGCCTGGGCTACCTGGCGCTGATCGGCTTCCCGTTCCTGTCGGGGTACTGGACCAAGGACGCGATCATCGAGGCCGCCCTCGACCGCGGCGACTGGTCGGGGTGGCTGCTCGGCGGCGTCGCCGTCCTCGGTGCCGGGCTGACCGCCTTCTACATGACCCGGCTGATGATCATGACCTTCTTCGGCCGCCCCCGGTGGACCGACGGCGTCCACCCGCACGAGTCGCCGACCGTCATGACCGCGCCGATGGTGGTGCTGGCCGTCGGCTCGGTGGCCGCCGGGTTCCTGCTGGTGCAGGTCTTCCCGCTGGAGGGCTGGTTCGAGCCGGTGTTCGGCGAGCCGGCGGAGGCCGAGCACGTGGTCGCGCCGGCCGTCGTCGGGATCGTGGTCACCGCGGTGATGGCCCTCGGGGTGCTCGCCGCGTGGCTGTTCGTGGGCCGTCGCGAGGTGCCCGAGGTCGCCCCGGCCCGCGTCTCGCCGGTGGTGCGGGCGGCGCGCCGGGCGCTCTACGCCGACGCGGTCAACGAGTCGCTGTTCATGCGGCCGGGTCAGTGGCTCACCCGCGCGCTGGTGTGGGTGGACAACCGCGGGGTCGACGGCGCGGTGAACGGCCTGGCCGCCACGCTCGGCGGCTCGTCGTCGCGGCTGGGCCGGGCGCAGACCGGCTTCGTCCGGTCCTACGCGCTCGGGATGCTCGGCGGCGCGGTCGTCGTGGCCGGGGCGCTGCTGGCGGTGACGGCCGGGTGAGCGGGCTGCGGTCCCAGGAGAGGACGACGGAGAACGTGAGGGCGACGGCGTGAGCGACTCCCTGCTGCTCGTGGCGATGATCGCGGTACCCGCGGTGGGTGCGGCGGTCGTCGCCGCGCTGCCCCGCGAGCGCACCCCGGTCGCCCGCCAGGTCGCCCTCGGGGTGAGCCTGGTCGTGCTGCTGCTCGCGGTGCTGGCCACCCTCGCGTTCGACCCCGACGGCGACCGGTTCCAGCTGACCAGCTCCGTGCCGTGGATCCCCGGGTTCGGCGTCGACTTCGCGCTCGGCGTCGACGGCATCGCGCTGGTCATGCTGCTGCTGGTCGGCGTCCTGGTGCCGGTGGTGGTGCTCGCCTCGTGGGAGGACACCGCGCCGGCGCGGCGGTCGATGCGCACGTTCTTCGCCTGGCTGCTGCTGCTCGAGGCGTGCATGGTCGGCGTCTTCGCCGCCACCGACGTCTTCCTCTTCTACGTCTTCTTCGAGGCGATGCTCGTCCCGATGTACTTCATCGTGGGCAGTTTCGGCGGCCCGCGCCGGCAGTACGCCGCGGTGAAGTTCTTCCTCTACAGCCTGCTCGGCGGGCTGGTCATGCTCGCCGCGGTGATCGGGCTGTACGTGGTCAGCGCGTCGGCGGGGGAGGGGACCTTCGCCTTCGAGGCGCTGCGCGACCTCGAGATCGACCCCGACGTGCAGCGCCTGCTGTTCCTCGGTTTCTTCGTCGCCTTCGCCATCAAGGCGCCGCTGGTACCGCTGCACACCTGGCTGCCCGACGCCGGTGCCGAGGCGCCGATCGGCGGGGCGGTGCTGCTCGTCGGCGTCCTCGACAAGGTCGGCACCTTCGGGTTCCTGCGCTACTGCCTGCCGCTGTTCCCCGAGGCCTCCCGCGAGTTCGCCCCGCTCGTGCTCGTGCTCGCCGTCGCGGGGGTGCTCTACGCGGCGCTGCTGGCGATGGGCCAGACCGACATGAAGCGGCTGGTCAGCTACACCTCGATCGCGCACTTCGGCTTCATCGCCCTGGGCGTGTTCGCCTTCACCACCGAGGCCGGCACCGGCGCGGTGCTGTACATGGTCAACCACGGCATCGCCACCGGCCTGCTGTTCATCGTCGTCGGCATGCTCATCGCCCGCGGCGGCTCCCGGCTGGTCGGCGACTACGGCGGCGTGGCCAGCCGCGCCCCCAAGCTCGCCGGGGTGTTCCTCGTCGCGGGGCTCGCGTCGCTGGCCCTGCCGGGCACCAACAGCTTCGTCAGCGAGTTCCTCGTGCTGATCGGGTCGTTCCCCACCCGGCCGGTGTTCACGGTCCTGGCCACCGCCGGGATCATCCTCGCCGCGCTCTACGTCCTGCTGCTCTACCAACGGACGATGCACGGCCCGCCGCGCGGTGTGCTGTTCCCGGCCGACCCCGCCGCGGCCGACGCCGTCACCGACGGCCCCGCCGGTCACGGCGCGGCCGGCGGGCACGGGGCGACGGCTGCATCGGGGACCGCGACGGGGACGGCGACGCTCACCGCGGCCGCGCCTGCCCGCACCACCACGCTGCTGCGTGACCTCTCCCGCCGCGAGACGCTCGTCGTCGCCCCCCTGGTGGCGCTGATCCTGGTCCTCGGCTTCTACCCGCAGCCGCTGGTCCGGCTGATCGAGCCCGCCGTCGCGGCCACGATGAGCGACGTCGGCGCCGACCCGGCCGGGACCACCCCCGCCACGACCGAGGGGACCGACTGATGACGATCGAGGCGCCCGACCTGTCGCTGGCCGCGCTGGCGCCGCTGCTGTTCGTCTTCGGCGCCGCGTGCATCGGCGTCCTCGTGGAGGCCTTCGGCCCGCGCGACACCCGGCACCCGGTGCAGGTCGCCGTCGCGCTGGTCGGCACCCTCGGCGGGCTGGTCAGCACGCTGCTGCTCGCCGGCACCCGCGAGGTCACCGCCGGCGGCGCGCTCGCCGTCGACGGCGCCGGGCTGTTCCTGCAGGCCACGATCGCCGGGCTCGGCGCGCTGTCGCTGCTGCTGTTCGCCGAGCGCAACCTGGACCCCGCACGCTCGGCGTTCGTCGTCTCCGCCGCGGTGCCCGCCGGCAGCACCCGCGACCGCGAGCTGCTCACCGTCCAGCGGGTGCAGACCGAGGTCTACCCGCTGGCCACCTTCGCCATCGGCGGGATGATGCTGTTCGTCACCGCCAACGACCTGCTGGTCATGTTCGTGGCGCTCGAGGTGCTCAGCCTGCCGCTCTACCTGATCAGCGGGCTGGCCCGCCGCCGGCGGCTGCTGTCGCAGGAGGCGGCGGTCAAGTACTTCCTGCTCGGCTCCTTCGCCTCGGCGTTCTTCCTCTACGGGCTGGCGCTGGTCTACGGCGCCACCGGCAGCGTCCGGCTGTCCGCGGTGCGCGAGTCCGTCGGTGCGGGGGAGGCCGGCACGCTGCTCGTCCTCGGCCTGGCGCTGCTCGTCGTCGGCCTGCTGTTCAAGGCCAGCGTCGCGCCCTTCCACACCTGGACGCCCGACGTCTACCAGGGTGCGCCCACCCCGGTCACCGCGTTCATGGCGGCCTGCACCAAGGTCGCGGCGTTCGGCGCCATCCTGCGGCTGCTCTACGTCGCGTTCGGCACCGAGGAGTGGACCTGGCGGCCGCTCGTCTACGGCGTCGCCATCGTCTCCATGGTCGTCGGCGCGGTGCTGGGCCTCACCCAGACCGACCTCAAGCGGATGCTGGCCTACTCCTCGGTGGCGCACGCCGGGTTCCTGCTCACCGGCGTCCTCGGGCTGCCGGCCACCGGCGACGCCGCCGGGTCGGGCCTGCCGGCCGTCATGTTCTACCTGCTCGCCTACGGGCTGACCACGCTCGGCGCGTTCGCCGTGCTCACCCTCGTGCGCAGCGGCGAGGGCGAGGCCACCCACCTGTCCCAGTGGGCGGGCCTCGCGCAGCGCTCCCCGCTGACCGCCGCGGTGATGAGCCTGTTCCTGCTCGCGCTCGCCGGGATCCCGCTCACCAGCGGCTTCACCGGCAAGTTCGCCGTCTTCCGCGCCGCCATCGAGGACGGCGCCTGGCCGCTGGCCCTGGTGGCGCTGCTGGCCAGCGCGGTGGCGGCGTTCTTCTACCTGCGGGTCATCGTCCTCATGTACTTCTCCGAGCCCGCGGTCGACGGACCGACCGTCGGCGTGCCCGGACTGCCGACGACGATCGTGCTCGCGGTGACGGCCGCGGCCACCCTGGTCCTGGGCGTCGTGCCCGGGGCGGTGCTCGGTCTGGCCGATCGGGCGGCTATCTTCGTCGGTTGATGACCGGACCCCGTGCCGCCGTCGACGGGAGCGCCCCGGCCGAGGTCTGGCACCGTATCGCGACCCCCGCCTCCACGATGGGCCCCTGGCTGCCGTCGGGACCCCTCGGGGACTCCCTGGCGGAAGGCCTCGGCCGCGTGGAGGCCACCCTCGCCGCCGCGGTCACCAGCGAGCACCCCTTCGTCTCCGAGGCCGCCGGTCACCTCATGGCCGCCGGCGGCAAGCGGTTCCGGCCGATGCTGGCCCTGCTCGCCGCCCACCTCGGTGACGCGCAGGCGCCCGAGGTGGTCCGGGCCGCCGTCGTCTGCGAGCTGACCCACCTGGCCACGCTGTACCACGACGACGTGATGGACGAGGCCGACGTCCGGCGCGGGGCGCAGAGCGCCAACAGCCGCTGGACCAACAGCGTGGCGATCCTGACCGGGGACTTCCTCTTCGCCCGCGCCTCGGACCTGCTGGCCGACCTGGGCCCGGAGGCGGTCCGGATCCAGGCACGCACCTTCGAGCGGCTGGTCACCGGGCAGATCCGGGAGACCGTCGGCGCGCGGCACGGCGAGGACCGGGTGGCGCACTACCTCGAGGTGCTGTCCGACAAGACCGGCTCGCTGGTGGCCACCTCGGCGCGCTTCGGCGCCTCCTTCGCCGGCCTCGACGAGGACCTGGTCGAGGCGCTGACCCGGTTCGGCGAGGAGGTGGGCGTGGCCTTCCAGCTCTCCGACGACCTGCTCGACATCGTCACCGACGGCGCCTCGGGCAAGTCGCCGGGCACCGACCTGCGCGAGGGCATCGCGACCCTGCCGGCGCTGATCGCCCTGGCCGGGGACGACCCCGCCGACGCGCGGCTGCGCGAGCTGGTGTCCCGCCCGCTGTCCGACGACGACGAGCACGCCGAGGCGCTGACCCTGCTGCGCGGCTCCGCGGCGCTCGAGCGCGCCGGTGAGGTGCTGCGCGAGTACGCCGACCGGGCGCGCACGTCGCTGTCCGGAGTGCCCGCCGGGGAGGTCCGCGAGGCGCTGTCGGCGCTGTGCGACTACGTGGTCACCCGCACCAGCTGACGAAGGACCCCCATGCCCCCCACCGCTCGCACGCTCGCGGCGGGACCCTGCACGGGGGCCGCGGTCCTGGCCTGCCTGCTGCTGGCCGGCTGCGGCTCCGCGCCCGGACGCCAGGGCGACGAGGCCGCCGCCGAGGTGCCCGACGCCGCGGGGACGCCCGACGCCGCGGCGCCGTCCCCGGCCGTCCCGGCGCTCGAGGTGGAGACCGTCCTCGACGGCCTCGACCACCCGTGGGACGTCGCCCGCGCTCCCGACGGGACCCTGCTGGTCGACGAGCGCGGCGGCGGGCTGACCGCGGTCCTGCCCGACGGCACCGCCCGGCAGCTCGACGCCGACCTCTCCGACCTCTTCGCCGACGGCGAGACCGGCCTGATGGGCCTGGTGCTCAGCCCCACCTTCGCCGACGACCGCCGGCTCTACACCTGCCAGGGGGTCGAGGAGGACGGCGGCGCGGAGATCCAGGTGATCGCCTGGACGGTGGACGAGGCCTGGACCACCGCCACCCGCGTCGCCGATCCGCTGCTCGGCGGCATCCCGGTCAACGAGGCCACCGGCCGGCACGGCGGCTGCCGGGTGCGGTTCGACCCCTCCGGCGCGCTGCTGGTGGGCACCGGCGACACCGCCGATGGCCGCACCCCGCAGGACCTCGGCACCCTGGCGGGCAAGGTGCTGCGCATCGACCCCGACACCGGCGGGCCGGCCGACGGCAACCCGTTCGCCGCCGACCCCGACCCCGCGACCCGGCTGGTGCTCAGCTACGGGCACCGCAACGTGCAGGGCATCGCGGTCCGGCCCGGGACCGGGCAGGTGTTCACCGTCGAGCAGGGCCCCGACCGCGACGACGAGGTGAACCTGTCGGTGCCGGGCGGCAACTACGGCTGGGACCCCGACGGCGCGGGCGGCCGCTACGACGAGAGCGTCCCGATGACCGACCCCGCCCTGCCCGGCGCCCGCGCCGCCGTCTGGTCCTCCGGCGACCCCACCATCGCCACCAGCGGCGCGGACTTCGTCAGCGGTCCCGCGTGGGGCGGCTACGACGGTGTGCTGTTCGTCGGCGTGCAGAAGGACACCGGCGTGCTGGGCCTGCGGCTCGACGACGCCGGCCGGCTGGTCGAGCAGTTCCGGCTCCCCGAGCTCGAGGACACCGTCGGGCGGGTGCGCTCCCCGGTGTCCGGCGCCGACGGCGCGCTGTACCTCACCACCGACAACGGCGAGGGCGACGACCGCCTGCTCCGGGTCTCGCCGGTCCGGTGACGGTCCTGCTGGTCACCGGAGCCCAGGCCTCGGGGAAGTCGACGGTCGGGCGCGCGGTGGCCGCGCGGGCGTCCCGGGGCGTCTTCCTCGACGGCGACACCTTCTGGCAGGCCGTCGTCTCCGGCCGCGCCGACATGGCCGAGACGCCGTCCCCCGAGGCGGTCGCGCAGCTCCACCTGCGGTACCGGGCGCTGGGCCGGGCGGCCCAGGTCTACGGCGAGGCCGGGTTCGCCACGGTCGTCGCCGACAACGTCTACGGCGACGACCTGCGGATCGTCCGCGCGGCGGTCGCGCCGCTGCGCCTGCTCGCCGTCGCCCTCGTCCCGTCGCCCGAGACGATCGCGGCACGGGAGCGGGACCGGGGGTCGGGGGCGTACGCCGCCTGGTCGGGTCCCGGGCGGTCGCTGCTCGACGCGGTGCGGGTCTTCGACGCGTGGGTGCGGGCGACGCCGGCCGACCTGCACCACGACTCGACCGACGAGACCCCCGACCAGACCGCGGCCGCGATCCACGCCTGGGCGCTGCGGGCCCGGTAGCTCAGCCGAGCCGTCGGCCGGTCACCCGGGCGGGGACCGGGACGTCCTCCTGGAGCAGGGGGTCGGGCTCGGGGTCACCGAGGACCGTGCGCACCGGCAGCACCCCGGCCCAGACCGGTGCCGCGAGGTCGCGCTCGTCGTCGGCGGGCGGGCCCGTGCGCACCTTGACGCTGGCCTCGGACAGGTCGAGGGCCAGCACCGCCGTTGCCGCCAGCTCCTTGCGGTCGGGCCGCCGGGTGGCCGCCCAGGAGCCCGGCGCCAGGTGCTCGGTGAGCGCCTCGAGCCCGAGCAGCCGCTCCTCGGGGTCGCTCACCACGCGGGCGGTCCCGTGCACGACGGCGCAGCGGTAGTTCATCGAGTGGTGGAACGCCGACCGGGCGTAGACCACCCCGTCGACGTGCGTGACCGTGAAGCAGACCGGCGTGCCCGTCGCCGCGGCGCGCAGGCTCGCTGCGCCGGTCGAGCCGTGCAGGTAGAGGGTGTCCCCCCGCCGTCCGTAGCCGGTGGGCAGCACGACGGGCGTGCCACCGACGACGGTCCCCAGGTGGCCGACCAGGCCGGCGTCGAGGACGGCGTACAGCTCGGCGCGGTCGGTGCGGGCGCGCGCGGCACCCCGGCGGACGGTGCTGCGGGCGGTGGGCGACAGCGGCGGGGCAGGGGTCACCCCAGCAGACTGCGGGCTCCACTGGCCTGCCGGAAGGGCCAGTAGACTGCCGTTCCGGCAGGCCAATCAGACGAGGGAGGGCGCCGCGTGCAGGTCCCGCCCGTGGTGCTCGACCGCAGGTCGGGGCGGCCGCTGGCCACGCAGCTGGCCGACGCGCTGCGCGCCGCGGCCGCCGACGGCGCCCTGCGCCCCGGCGACCGGCTGCCCTCCACCCGGGAGCTCGCCGCCGCCCTGCGGGTGAGCCGCACCGTCACCGCCGCGGCCTACGACCAGCTGGTCGCCGAGGGCTGGGCCGCCGGGCGCCGCGGCGCGGGCACGTTCGTGGTCGGCGCGGCGCCGTCCGGGCCGGCACTGCGCGAGACGCGGGCCGCGGCGCCGGCCGAGCGTCGGCCTGCGGTCGACCTGCGCGCCGGGTCGCCCTGCCTGGAGGTGCTCGACCGGGCCGCGTGGCGACGGGCCTGGCGCACGGCCGGCGACGTCCCGCCCGACGCCGGCCCCGACCCGGCCGGGGACCGGGCCTTCCAGGCGGCGGTCACCGAGCACCTGCTGCGGCACCGGGGACTGCCGGTCGACCCGGCCGCGGTGCTGGCCACCGCGGGCACCTCCGCGGCGGTGGCGGAGGTGGCCCGGCTCCTCCCGCCCGGCAGCCGGGTCGGCGTCGAGGACCCCGGCTACCAGCGGGCGGTGGAGGCGCTGCGGTTGGCCGGGGCCGAGGTGGTGCCCTGCCCGGTCGACGACGACGGCCTGGTCGTCGACGCCGTGCCCGCGGGGCTGGCCGCCGTCTACTGCACCCCGGCCCACCAGTGGCCCCTCGGGCGTCGGATGTCGGCGGCGCGGCGGGTCGCGCTGGTCGCCCGGGCGCGGGCGGAGGGCTGGTGGGTCCTCGAGGACGACTACGACGGCGAGCTGCGCTACGACGTCGCCCCGCTGCCGCTGCTGGCCGCGCTCGCGCCCGACGTCGTCGTACACCTCGGCACGAGCAGCAAGGTCGTGAGCCCGACGCTGGGTGTCGGGTGGGTGGTGGCGCCGCCGGCCCCGCGGGCGGACCTGCTGGCGCAGCGGACCGCGACCGGCACCCGGCCGGCCCGCGCGGGACAGCGCGTGCTCGCGGCCATGGCCGCCTCCGGTGACCTGTCCCGGCACCTGCGGCGGCTGCGCCGGGAGCTGTCCGAGCGGCGGGCCCTCGTGGTGCAGGCGCTGGCCGCGGCGGGCGTGACCGTCACCGGGGACCCGGCGGGCGCGCACGTGCTGGTCCCGCTGCCGGACCGCGCGGCCGAGGAGGCGGTGGTCGCCGCCGCGGGCGCCCGCGGGCTCGCCGTCGACGGGCTGGCCCGGCACCTGACCGGCTCGGGGCCGCACGAGCGGGTCGCCGGTCTGGTCCTGGGCTTCGCCGCCCCGTCCCGCGCCGAACTCACCGGGGTGCTGCCCGTCCTCGCCGGGGTGCTCGCGGAGACGCGCCGGGCCCGCCTCCCCTGAGGGAGACGGGCCCGGCGGAGGTGCCTCAGGCGGAGACGGTCCAGGTGTCGTTGCCGGCCAGCAGCGCGTCGAGGTCGCCGGGGCCCTGCGTGCGGGCCTCCTCGAGCTGGTCGAGCATCATCCGGTCGTAGGTCGGCTTGCTGACCGAGCGGAAGACGCCCATCGGCGTGTAGCGCAGGTCCTGGCTCGACAGCCGCGACAGCGCGAACGCGTAGGACGGGTCCTCCCGCGTCGCGTCGTGGACGACGATCTCGCCGGCGTCGACCTGGTTGGTCTCGGCGATCCGCAGGCCCCCGACGTCGTCGCGCACCACGCACGAGGCGCCGTCGGGACCGAACACCAGCGGCTCGTCGTGGCGCAGCGGGATCGTCCACATCGGGCCGGTCGACGGGTCCTTGAGCAGGTCGAAGGCGCCGTCGTTGAAGATGTTGCAGTTCTGGTAGATCTCCACCAGCGCGGTGCCCCGGTGCTCGGCGGCCTGCCGCAGCACCTCGGTGAGGCCCTTGCGGTCGGAGTCCATGGCCCGGCCCACGAAGGTGGCGTCGGCGCCGAGGGCCAGCGAGACCGGGTTGAACGGGTGGTCCAGCGAGCCCATCGGGGTGGACTTGGTGACCTTGCCGACCTCGGACGTGGGGGAGTACTGGCCCTTGGTCAGCCCGTAGATCCGGTTGTTGAACAGCAGGATCGTCATGTCCACGTTGCGGCGCAGTGCGTGGATCAGGTGGTTGCCGCCGATCGACAGCGCGTCGCCGTCGCCGGTGACGACCCACACCGACAGGTCCGGCCGGGAGGCGGCCAGGCCGGTGGCGATCGCCGGGGCGCGGCCGTGGATCGAGTGCATCCCGTAGGTGTTCATGTAGTACGGGAAGCGCGAGGAGCAGCCGATGCCCGAGACGATGACCATGTCCTCGCGGGCGATGCCGAGGCTGGGCAGGAAGCTCTGGACCGCGTTGAGGATGACGTAGTCACCGCACCCCGGGCACCAGCGCACCTCCTGGTCGGTCTTCATGTCCTTGGCCTTGAGGGCGGTCTGCTTCTCGCCCTGGCCGGCCACGGAGTCGGCGATCGCCTGCTGGATGCGGTCGTCGATCGGCGTCCCCGGCATGCCGAGGTCGTGCACGTGCGGGGAGGTGGTCACTGCTGGCCTCCGGTGCTGGCGGTCGGAGCGGTGGAGTCGATGACGTCCTGGACCACGGCGGCGAGCTCGGCGGCCCGGAAGGGCAGCCCGCGCACCTGCGTGTGGCTCTGGACGTCGACGAGGTACCTGGCGCGGAGCAGCAGCGCGAGCTGCCCCATGTTCATCTCGGGGCAGACCACCCGGTCGTAGCGGCCCAGGACCTCGCCGAGGTCGGCCGGCATCGGGTTGACGTGCCGCAGGTGGATCTGGGCGACCTTGCGGCCCGAGCGGCGGACCCGCCGGCAGGCGGCCCCGATCGGCCCGTAGGTGGAGCCCCAGCCGATGACCGCGACCCGTGCGTCGCCGTCGGGGTCGTCGACGTCGGTGGCCGGGATGTCGGCCGCGATGCCGTCGACCTTGGCCTGCCGCAGCCGGGTCATCAGGTCGTGGTTGGCCGGGTCGTAGGAGATGTTGCCGGTCCGGTCGGCCTTCTCCAGCCCGCCGACGCGGTGCTGCATGCCCGCCGTGCCCGGGACGGCCCACGGGCGGGCCAGCGTCTCGGGATCGCGCAGGTAGGGCAGGAACTCCGGCGTCCCGTCGGCGGCCGCGCCGTTGGGCTCGGTGGCGAACTCGACCCGCAGGTCGGGCAGCTCGTCGACGGCCGGGATGGCCCACGGCTCGGCGCCGTTGGCCAGGTAGCCGTCGGACAGCAGCATGACCGGCGTCCGGTACGTGAGCGCGATCCGCGCCGCCTCGAGCGCGGCGTCGAAGCAGTCGCCGGGGGAGCGGGGCGCGATCACCGGCAGCGGGGCCTCGCCGTTGCGGCCGAACATCGCCTGCAGCAGGTCCGACTGCTCGGTCTTGGTCGGCAGGCCGGTCGAGGGGCCACCGCGCTGCACGTCGACGACGACCAGCGGCAGCTCGATCATCACCGCCAGGCCCAGCGCCTCGGACTTCAGCGAGACGCCGGGGCCCGACGTCGTCGTGACGCCGAGCGCGCCGCCGAACGAGGCGCCCAGCGCGGCGCCGATGCCGGCGATCTCGTCCTCGGCCTGGAAGGTGCGCACGCCGAAGGACTTGTGCCGGGACAGCTCGTGGAGGATGTCCGACGCCGGGGTGATCGGGTAGGCGCCGAGGAACACCGGCAGGCCCGAGCGCTGCCCGGCGGCGACCAGCCCGAGGGCCAGCGCCTGGTTGCCGGAGATGTTGCGGTAGCGGCCCGGGGCCATCGGCGCGGGCTTGATCTCGTAGGAGACCGCGAAGGCCTCCGTCGTCTCGCCGTAGTTGTAGCCGGCGCGGAAGGCCGCGATGTTGGCCGCGGCGATCTCGGGCTTGCGGCGGAACTGCCGCTCCAGGAAGCGGACGGTGCCCTCGGTGGGCCGGTGGTACATCCAGCTCAGCAGGCCGAGGGTGAACATGTTCTTGCTCCGCTCGGCCTCCTTCTTGCCGAGCCCGGAGTCGGCGAGCGCCTCGAGCGTCATGGACGTCAGCGGGACGGCGACGACCTGCCAGCCGTCGAGCGAGCCGTCCTCGAGCGGGTTGGTCGCGTAGCCGACCTTCGCGAGGTTGCGCGGGGTGAACTCGTCGCTGTCGGCGATCACCAGGCCGCCGCCCGGGAGGTCGGCGAGGTTGGCCTTGAGGGCCGCGGGGTTCATCGCCACCAGGACGTCCGGGGCGTCGCCCGGCGTCATGATGTCGTGGTCGGCGAAGTGCAGCTGGAAGGAGCTGACGCCGGGCAGCGTCCCCGTCGGCGCGCGGATCTCGGCGGGGAAGTTGGGCAGCGTCGACAGGTCGTTGCCGAAGGACGCGGTCTCGCTGGTGAAGCGGTTGCCGGTCAGCTGCATGCCGTCACCGGAGTCGCCGGCCAGCCGGATGACGACCCGGTCGAGCTCGACGACGCTCTTGACGAGCCCACCAGGGGCCGAGCTGCCGGGCGTCGTGGACGGTTCGAGAGCAGTCATCAGGCGTGTTACCTCCAGCGGCCGAGGTTACGTGGCGGTGTGCCGGCTGGTTCCGTGACGCGGATCACGGACGGTAGCCGACGCGCCCGAGTGCGGGGTCTCCTCAACGCAACCCCGGCCGGGCGGCAGGCATTCCGGACGGCGTCGTCCGTGAGGGGGATCGCAGTCGGTGGCGGGGAACGGGGGTCGCCGTCGTTCCGTTCACGTGAGGTGCGGCGCTGGGGCAACGGGGTGCGGACCGCTCTCCTGCTGGGGGCGATGGCCGGCGTCGTCCTCGCCGTGGGCGGTCTCGTCGCGGGCCGGGCGGGACTGCTCGTCGCGCTGGTCGTGGCCCTCGGGGTCAACGGGTGGGCCTGGTACCGCTCCGACCGGCTGGCCCTGCGCGCCATGCGCGCCTTCCCGGTCACCGAGACCCAGGCACCGGGCCTCTACGCGATGGTCCGCGAGCTGGCCACGCAGGCGCGCCAGCCCATGCCGCGCCTCTACGTCAGCCCCACCGACCAGCCCAACGCCTTCGCCACCGGGCGCACGCCGCGCCGGGCCGCGGTCTGCTGCACCCAGGGTGTCCTCGAGCTGCTCGACCGCCGGCAGCTGCGCGCGGTGCTCGCCCACGAGCTCTCGCACGTCTACAACCGCGACGTCCTGATCGGGTCGGTCGCCGGCGCGCTGGCCGCCGTCGTCACCTACCTGGCGCACCTGGCCACGTTCAGCGCGCTGTTCGGCAACCGCGACGACGAGCGCGACGACGGCGCAGGCCTCCTGGGCACGTTGCTGCTGGTGCTGCTCGGCCCGCTGGCCGCCGTCCTGGTGCGGCTCGCAGTCAGCCGCAGCCGCGAGTACGAGGCCGATGCCGAGGGTGCCCGCCTCTCCGGTGACCCGCTGGCCCTCGCGAGCGCGCTGCGCCGGATCGGCGCGGGGGCGCAGGCCCGGCCGCTGCCGCCCGACGACCGGCTGGTGGCGCAGAGCCACCTCATGATCGCCCCGCCGTTCCGGCCGGTCGGGCTGGCGGCGCTGTTCGCCACGCACCCGCCGATGGCCGAGCGGATCGCCCGCCTGGAGCGGATGGCGCGGGAGGGCTGACGGCCGGCCGCTCAGGTGGCCACCGGGCGGGTCCCGAAGGTCTCGGCCAGGCGCCGGCCGATCAGCCGGCGGGCCTCGTGCGCGTCGTCGACCAGGCCGCCCAGCAGCACGAAGGGGTGCACGTGCCCGGTGAAGCACGTGTACTCCGTCGGGACGCCCGCCTCGGCCAGGGCCCGGGCGTAGGCGGCGCCCTCGTCGACCAGGGGGTCGCACCCGGCGGTGACCACGGTGGCCGGCGCCAGCCCGGTGAGGTCCTCGGCCATCGCGGGCGACAGCCGTGGATCGGACCGGTCGGCGTCGCCGCCGTAGACCGCCAGGAACCAGTCGATGTCGCGGTGGGTGAGGAAGTGGCCCTCCCCGTAGCTGCGGTAGCTGTCGGTCCGTCCGGTGCGGGCGTCGACGAGGGGGTAGACGAGCACCTGGTGTGCCAGCGGCGGCCGGACGTCGCGCAGCGCCTGCGCGATCCCGGCGGCGAGGTTGCCCCCGGCGCTGTCGCCGGCGACGGCGACCCGCGCGGGGTCGGTCCCGAGGCCGCTGCTGCCGTCGAGCAGGGCGCGGGTGACGGCCAGGCAGTCGTCGAACGCGGCGGGGAACGGGGCCTCCGGAGCCCTGCGGTAGTCGACCGACACGACGACGGCTCCGGAGTACCGGGCGATGTCGCGGCAGGTCGTGTCATGGGTGTCGAGGTCGCACAGCACCCACCCGCCGCCGTGGAAGTACGCCACCACCGGCAGCCCGTCGTCGTTGCTGGGGCGGTAGACCCGGACGGGCACGTCGCCGGCCGGACCGGGGAGCGTCGTGTCCCGCACGTCGGCCAGGTCGGCGCGCTCGCCGGTGAGGGGCACGACGGCGGCCAGCTGCGCCCGGTTCTCCTCCACCGTGCAGGCGTCCAGTGGTGGGGCGTCGGCGACCATGTGGAGGAAGGCCTGGGACTGGGGGTGGACCGGCATGGCCGGGACGCCAGGGATCCCGCGGACGCCGCTGGTACCCCCGGCCAGGGGTGGCGGACCGACCGTCCGGGCCCTCCGGGTCCGCGCTCAGGCCGCCCCGACGTGCGCCCAGACGTGCTTGCGGCCGTCGTCGAGGACCCAGCCGTGCGCGGGGCACAGCCGGGCGACGAGGTGCAGGCCCAGCCCCCCGCGGGCCGGGTCCCGGTCGTGAGCGGGCACGGGAGGGCGCTCGACGGCGGCGTCGGTCACGTCGACGGTCCAGCCGCCCCCCGTGGCCACGACGTGGACGAGGACCGGCGCCCGCCCGTGGCGCAGGCCGTTGGAGGTCAGCTCCTCGTAGACGAGGAGCAACTCGTCGACGTCCACGGGCGCACGGTGGCGGAGCCAGGCCGTGTCCACGGTCTCGTGGAGCTCGCCGCGACTCACCGTCAGGTCGATGGGTGTCCGCAGCGCGCGTCCCCAGACCAGGAGCGCCGGACCGGGGACGGGCGGGAGCGGCCGCTGGGTCCAGGACACGTGTTCCATGTGCGCACCCTCTGCTCGGGCTGTGTGCCGGCCCTGTGGGGCGGAGCCGCTCCACCGCGCGAGCGCTCTCCGACCGATGCCGTTCCGGATCCCGAGCGTAAGTCGGCGGCGCGGTCGGCCCTCGCCGCCGCCCGTCCGTCCCCGGCCCGGCGTGACGGAACGGAACCGGCCTGATCCCGCGCGTGAGATGGCGGACGGGGGAGCGGGTGGGCCGGCGTCAGCCCCGGGTGGCGCCCGCCGGTCGCCACCCGGCGGGAGGGGCCTCGCCGACCAGCCCGTCCACGGCCTCGCGGAGCAGGTCGGCGTGGCCGGTGTGCCGCCCGTACTCCTCGACCCGCGCCGTCCCAGGTGCGTACAGCTCCTCGGGGGATCGTGCGCCGCGGACGCGAACTCCCAGCGCGCCGATCCACCCGAGCCCCCGTCCCGGCTCGAGGAGGACGTCGACCGGTGCGCACACCGGCTCCCCTGGCGTGACCGACCCGGAGGTCGACCGCGGAGAGGGGGCGGACTGCGCGGTTCCGCCGGCCATCCCCCGCCACGCCAGGTCCCGGGCGCGCGGCCCGTCGAGCCCGCGCCGGGGGCGCCTCAGCGGTAGTTGTCGAACTGCAGGGCGACGTCGAGGTCCTTGCCGCGCAGCAGCTGCTGCACCGCCTGCAGGTCGTCGCGCTTCTTGCCGCTGACCCGCAGCTGGTCGCCCTGGATCTGCGCCTGCACGCCCTTGGGCCCCTCGTCGCGGATGATCTTGGCGATCTTCTTGGCGGTGTCGGACTCGATGCCCTGCTTGATGCGCGCGGACAGCTTGTAGGCCTTGCCCGAGGCCTGCGGCTCGTCGGCGTCGAGCGCCTTGAGTGAGATGCCCCGCTTCACGAGCTTGTCCTTGAAGACGTCGAGGGCGGCGGTGACCCGCTCCTCGGTGTCAGCCTCGAGCAGGACGCCGTTCTCGCCCGCCCAGGAGATGCGTGCGTTGGTGCCGCGGAAGTCGAAGCGCTGGGAGAGCTCCTTGCCCGCCTGGTTGAGCGCGTTGTCGATCTCCTGGCGGTCGACCTTGCTCACCACGTCGAAGGACGAGTCGGCCATGTCTGCTCCTCACCTCCCGCGCGGGGGTGACCCGCGGCGGGACCCGTCGGGGCCGTGCCGGCCCGTCTTGTACGCTCTCTCCCGTGGCACCACGGCGGGTTGCCCGAGTGGCCAATGGGAGCGGACTGTAAATCCGTCGGCTTAGCCTACGAAGGTTCGAATCCTTCACCCGCCACACCCACGGACAGCGGCCCCCGACCGGCAGGTCGGGGGCCGCAGTCCGTCCGGGCCGGTCCGGTCTCAGCCCAGCGTCGGCGCCCGCGCTCCGGCGACGGCGTCGACCGGCAGCGGCCGGCCGCCGAGGAACAGCCAGCCGAAGGCGATGTCCACCGAGCGCGCGCAGCGGACGGTCACCTCGGTGCCGTCGGTCTCGGCCGACCAGGTGTCGAGGGCGGTCCCGCCGTCGGCGAGGTGGTCGGCGACGGCGGCGCGGGCGGTCTCGGTGGTCAGCGGCAGAGCCGCGCCCACGCCCGTGGCGTAGACCCGCTCCTCGTCGGCCCGGTTGGCCGCGGCCAGTGCCGCGCCGTCGCAGGCCGCCTGCAGGTCCTGCTGCTCGAGGAAGGCGTCGGAGGCCGCGACCGCCCCGAGCGCCATGAACGCGGCCACCAGCCAGCAGACCAGCACGAAGGGCAGCGCGGAGCCGCGCTCCGGGGAGGTCCCCGCCGCCCGCTCGTCCGCCGTCCGCACGGCGCGCAGCGTAGGACCCCTGCCTCCCGCGCAGCGGCTCTGTCCAGGAGGATCCGTCTCGTGCGACACTCCGTTCACTCGTTTCGGTGACGGATTGCTTACTCACAGTGACTCACGGTGGCGACATAACGGTTCGTCACTCCATCGTGATCCTGCGTGCTTGCCTCGCCCGAGTGGCGGGCAGCAGGGTTCCGGGCGCGGTCCGTCCACGAACGACGCTCTGCCCCCGCGCCTGGGTGACAGCCCGCAGTCCCAAGCTGTCCTTTCCATGCCTGAGGAGGCGTCATGAACGAGCGTGGTGCGCGTTGGAGCCGGGGTGCGCGGTGGAGCCGGGGGGCTCGCTGGAGCCGCGGCGCCCGCTGGAGCCGAGGCGCTCGCTGGAGCTGAACCTCGTCTGAGGTCCCGGGGTGGGTCGGCTCGCCACCCACCCCGGGAGGGGGAGGCCCCTGCGCGCGGACCTGCCCGGGGCTCTCGGCCGCTGTTAGCGTCTGGCCCGTCCGTCCCCCCTCGAGAACCGGGTCGCCGTGGCCGAACCCCAGTCCGTCGCGCCGCCGAGTGCGCGACGGTCCGTCGTCGAGCCCTGGCGACCCACCGCGCCCGCGGTCGTCGTGGCGTGCCTGGCGATCGGCCTGGTCCTCGTGCCGCACGCCGACCGGTTCCCCGGCTGGACCCTCGTCGCCATCACCGCGGCGTTCCTCGTCACCGAGTACTTCCCGCTCCACATCGAGCTCCGGCGGCAGACCTTCACCTGGTCGGTCAACGAGCTGGCGCTCACCGTCGCCCTCGTCGCCATCGGCGGCTTCTGGGCCGCCGTCGCCCGGGTCCTCGCCCTCGGCCTGGTGCTGCTCCACCAGCGCTACAGCCTGGTCAAGGCCGTCTTCAACATCGCCAGCGCGGTCACCGAGACCGCCGTCGCGGTCCTGGTCCTGTCCGCCTTCCCCGCCGCCGGCGCCGGTGACCCCATCAGCTGGCTCGCGTTGCTGCTCGCCGTCATCGCGGCGGACCTGACCGGCGCCGTCCTCGTCGCGGTGGCCATCGCCGCCACCGGCGGGTACCCCGGGCGCAGCCTGTGGACCGAGCTGCTCGTGCCCATCGCCGTGATCGGCCCGCTCGCCGTCGCGGCCGGGCTGGTGGCGGCGCTGCTGATCTCGGTCAGCGCCTGGGCCTGGGTCCTGATCGTCCCGGTCGTCCTCGCGGTCGTCCTGCTGTTCCGGCGCTTCGCCGGCGTCGCCCGCGAGAGCGCGAGCCTGCAGCGCGTCTACGAGTTCGCCCGGCGGGTGGAGCAGGTGCGGCAGGACACCGACGGGCCGCTGGAGATCGCCGTCGCGGTCAAGGAGCTGCTCAACGCGGACAAGGTCGCGCTGTGGCTGCCGCCCTACCTCGACGAGGCGCCGCGCCTCGTCGTGGCCGGTGACGGCGGCGTCACGTGGTACGACGGGCCCGCCGACCCCGAGGACGTGCTCCGCCAGCGGGCCCTGACGCCCGGCTCGTCGGAGCCGGTGCTGGTGACCGCGGCCCGGGCGACCGCGGCCGAGGCCGCCGCCCTGGCCCGCCGCGGCGCCCAGGAGGTCCTCGGTGCCCCGGTGGCGACCGCGGCCGGCGAACCGGGCTACCTCGAGGTGTGCGACCGGCGCAGCGACGTCGTGTCCTTCTCCGGCAGCGACCGCTCCGCGCTGGACTCGATGCTGACCCACGTCAACGCCGCGATCCGCCAGCAGCAGCTGCTGACCCAGATCCGCTACGACGCCGACCACGACCGCCTCACCGGTCTGCCCAACCGGCAGCGGCTGGCCGCCGAGATCGACCAGTTGCTGACGGCCGACCCGGTCGGCGCCCGCGCCGGGCTGGTGCTCGCCGCCCTGGACAACCACACCGAGATCGTCGACACCCTGGGCCACGCCGCCGCCGACGAACTGCTGCTGGTGACGGCCGGGCTGCTGCGCGAGCACGCGCCGCCGGACGCCCTGGTGGCCCGCATGGAGGGCGGGCAGTTCGCCGTGTTGCTGCCGGGCCTGTCCCTGGCCGCCAGCGAGCGCGCCGCGCGCCGGCTGCGCGAGGCGACCTCCACCCGCGCCCGCGTCGCCGGCCTGGACCTCGAGGTCACGCTGACCATCGGCGTGGCCGCCGCGCCCGTGCACGGCACCGACGCGGGCTCGCTCATGCAGCGGGCCGACGTCGCCCTGCTCGCCGCCACCGACAGCTCCGGCGTGGCCAGCTACCACCAGGTCCTCGACCAGCAGAGCCTGCGCCGCCTGCAGCTGGGCACCGAGCTCGAGCAGGCGATGACCGACGGCCAGATCAGCGTGGTCTTCCAGCCGATCATCGACGCCCGCACCTCCGACATCGTCTCGGTGGAGACCCTGGTCCGCTGGGCCCACCCGCGCTTCGGCGCCATCCCGCCCGACGACTTCATCCACCTCGCCGAGCAGATCGGCCGCATCGGCCCGCTCACCGACCACGTGCTCGACCTGGCGCTGGCCCGCTGCCGCCGGTGGCTGGACCAGGACATCGGCCTGTCGGTCGCGGTGAACCTCTCGGCGCGCTGCCTGGCCGAGCCCGATCTGGTCGAGCGGGTGCAGCGGGCGCTGCGCCGGCACGGGGTCCCCGGCGAGCTGCTCATCCTCGAGCTCACCGAGGGCAGCGTGGTCGACGACTCGGTGCGCTCCAGCACCGTCCTCGCCGAGCTGCACGCGCTGGGCCTGCGGCTGTCGATGGACGACTTCGGCACCGGCTACTCGTCGCTGTCGCAGCTGCGGCAGCTGCCCATCGACGAGGTGAAGATCGACAAGTCCTTCGTGCTGGGCATGTCCACCAGCCAGGGCGAGTCGTTCATCGCCCGGTCGATCATCGAGCTGGCGCACAACCTGGGCCTGCGGGTCGTCGCCGAGGGTGTCGAGGACGAGCTCACCCGCAAGCTGCTGACCGAGATGGGCTGCGACAAGCTGCAGGGCTTCCTCGTCAGCCGGCCGCTGCCCGACGAGCGGCTGGAGAGCTGGCTGCTGGCCCGCACCGGCGTGCGTTCGGCGGCCCCCGGGGCCCAGCACCGCCGGCTGTTCGTCCGCGCGTGACGGAGGACCCCGCGTCCTCCCGTGGACGACCTCCCTGTCCCCACCGCTCGCAGGCTCGCGGCGGGCCCTGCAGGCAGGCCGTGGACGCTCGCGGCGGGACCCTGACGCGGGGCCGTTCCAGCACGTTGCCCGGCTCACAGCGGACCCCCACAGGGAGGCCCGAGGGCGTCGGGTATAGTCCTCGACGGCTCCTCGAGCACGCCCCTTTAGCTCAGTCGGCAGAGCGTCTCCATGGTAAGGAGAAGGTCTACGGTTCGATTCCGTAAAGGGGCTCCGACCCACCGGTCCAGTCGCGAGACCGGGCCGCGCGGTCTTCCCGGCGGTGTAGCTCAGCCAGGCAGAGCAAGCGGCTCATAATCGCTGTGTCACCGGTTCAAATCCGGTCACCGCTACTCCAGACGGACCCCGGACCCCCGGGGTCCGTCGCCGTGTCGGCACCCGCCGGCACGGTCCCCCGGCCCGTGGCGGGCCGGTCCGCACAAGGCTAGGAGAGCCTCCATGGCAGCCACCGACGTCCGTCCGAAGATCACCCTGGCCTGCCAGGAGTGCAAGAACCGCAACTACATCACCCGCAAGAACCGGCGCAACGACCCCGACCGGCTCGAGCTGAAGAAGTACTGCCCCAAGGACAAGCGGCACACCGTCCACCGCGAGACCCGCTGACGCCGGTCCGCGACGGAGCAGGGAGGGCGGGAGTGGCGCTGGACGCAGGACTGGTCGGGCGCAGCTACCCGCCCTCCGCCGTCTACGAGGTCGGCCGCGCGAAGGTCGCCGAGTTCGCGGCCGCGGTCGGGGCGACCGACCCGGCGCACACCGATCCCGAGGCCGCGCGGGCGCTGGGCCACCCCGACGTCGTCGCCCCGCCCACCTTCGCCATCGTGGTCACCCTCGGCGCGGCCGACGTCGTGCTGGCCGACCCGGACGTGGCCCTCGACTACAGCCGGGTGGTGCACGGTGAGCAGCGCTTCACCCACCACCGCCCGATCCGGGCCGGCGACCGGCTGGTGAGCACCACCACGATCGAGGCGGTGCGCAGCGTGGCCGGCAACGACCTGCTGACCACCCGGGTCGACGTCGCCACCGAGGACGGCGAGGCCGTCTGCACCGCCACCTCGATGCTCGTGGCCCGGGGGACGGCGTGACCGCCCGGGTGCACGCCGCGGACGTCGCCGTCGGCCTCGAGCTTCCGGAGCAGACCCACCGGGTGACCCGCGCGGACCTCGTCCGCTACGCCGGCGCCTCCGGCGATCTCAACCCGATCCACTGGAGCGACCGCGTCGCCACGGGGGTCGGGCTCCCCGGCGTCATCGCCCACGGCATGCTCACCATGGGCCTGGCCGCCCGGGCGGTGACCGACTGGGCCGGCGACCCCGCCGCGGTCGTCGAGTACCAGGTCCGCTTCGGCCGGCCGGTCGTCGTCCCCGACGACGACACCGGCGCCGAGGTCACCGTGCGCGGCCGGGTCGGCGCGGTCCTCGACGGCGGGCGGGTCCGCGTCGACCTCACGGTCACCAGCGGCGGCGAGAAGGTCCTCTCGCTGGCCCGCGCCACCGTCGCCCTGGCATGACCCTCCGGCGGGGGGTGCTGGCCGCGGCGGTCCTGCTGCTGTGCGGCTGCACCTCCTTCACCGAGACGCTCACCGCGCAGGAGGCCCCGGCGTCCACCGCACCGTCGGCCGAGCCCGGGAACGGCGGGGCCGACGACGACGGCGCGCGTTGTCCGGCCGAGCGCGCCGAGCCGGACCCCGACCGCCCGGTCGTCGACCTGCAGTTCCGGCTCTCGGCCGACCTGCGCACGGTCACCGGCACCGAGACCGTCGTCTTCACCCCGGACGTCGCCACCGACGAGCTGGTCTTCCGGCTGGTGCCCAACGGCCCGGGCGCGGCGCAGCTCGGCAACCGGATCACCGTCGACGACGTCCGCGGCGACGACGTCGACCAGGCCGGGTACGAGGACGCCGGCGCCGAGGGCCCCGGCGGGCTCTACGTGCTCCAGCTCGACGGCGAGCTCGAGGCCGGCGAGGCCACCGAGGTGGAGCTGGACTTCACGCTGTCGCTGGGGGAGGGCGGCTTCGAGCGCCTCGGCACCACCGACGGCACCGCCTGGTGGGCCAGTGGCTTCCCACTGCTGGCCTGGGAGCCGGGCGTGGGCTGGGCGCGCGACCCGTTCGTCGGGATCCTCGGCGAGACGGCGACCAGCCCGGTCGCCGACACCACGGTCACCGTCGACGCGCCCGAGGAGCTGACCGTGCTCATGACCGGCGCGCAGCAGGAGCCCTCCGCGGCCGACGGTGGCCGGCGTACCTGGACCTCCCGCGAGCCGGTGGCCCGCGACGTCAGCGTCGCCGTCGGCCCCTTCCGCACCGCCGCCCTCACGACGGCCGGCGGGGTGGAGGTCACCACCGGGGTCCTCGACGGCGCCGACGTCGGCCCCGGCGAGCTCGCCGACTGGACCGGCGAGGCCGTCACCGCCCTCGCCGACCGGTTCGGCGCCTTCCCCTACGCGACGCTCACCGTGCCGCTGCTGCCGGTGGAGGGCGGCGGCATCGAGTACCCGAGCTCGATCCTCATGGCCGGGGCCGACCGCTCGGTGCTCGAGCACGAGGTCGCGCACATGTGGTTCTACGGGATGGTCGGCGGCTCGCAGTTCCGCGACCCGTGGCTGGACGAGGCGTTCGCCACCTACGCCGAGAGCGTCGACGGGCAGGTGGCGGACGAGGCCGTGGACCGCGCGCTGGCCGCCCCCGGGGACGTCGGTGCCGCGATGGACGAGTTCCCGGGGACCGCCGAGTACTTCGACGCCGTCTACGGCAAGGGCGCGGCCGCGCTGCTCGCCGCCCGCGAGGCCGCCGGTGCCGGGCCCTTCGACGCCGCGCTGCGCTGCTACGCGCAGCTCAACGCGTGGACCGTCGCCACGCCCGAGGACGTCGCGGCCGCCCTCGCCGACCTGCCGGCCGCCGTCGACGTGCTGGTGGCAGCCGGTGCCCTCGACGAGGACGACCTCCCGGAGTGAGGCGTCGTCAGCCGGCGGACCCGAGGAGCCGCTGCAGCCGGCCGACCCCCTCGACCAGGTCGTCGTCGCCCAGGGCGTAGGACATCCGCAGGTAGCCCGGCGTGCCGAACGCCTCGCCGGGGACCACGGCGACCTCGGCCTCCTCGAGGACGATCTCGGCCAGCTCGACGCTCGACGACGCCGTCCGGCCGTTGATCGGCCGCCCGAGCAGCGTCTTGACCGACGGGTAGACGTAGAAGGCGCCCTGTGGCTCGGGGCAGGCGACCCCGGGGATCTCGCGCAGCATCGACACGATGGTCTTCCGGCGCCGGTCGAACGCCGTCCGCATCTCCTGCACCGCCGACAGGTCGCCGGTGAGCGCTGCCACCGCGGCGGCCTGGGACACGTTCGCGACGTTCGACGTCGCGTGCGACTGCAGGTTGGTGGCGGCCTTGACGACGTCGGCCGGGCCGACCATCCAGCCCACCCGCCAGCCGGTCATGGCGTAGGTCTTCGCCACCCCGTTGACGACGACGCAGCGGTCGGCCAGCTCGGGCACCACCACCGGCATCGACGGCGCCGTCACCCCGCCGTAGGTCAGGTGCTCGTAGATCTCGTCGGTGAGCACCCACAGCCCGGCGTCCAGGGCCCAGCGGCCGATGGCCTCGACCTGGTCGGGCGGGTACACCGCACCGGTCGGGTTGGACGGCGAGACGAACAGCAGCACCTTGGTGCGCTCGGTGCGGGCGGCCTCGAGCTGGTCCACCGACACCAGGTAGCCGCTCTCCTCGTCGGCGACCACCGGCACCGGCACCCCGCCGGCCAGCCGGATCGCCTCGGGGTAGGTGGTCCAGTACGGCGCGGGCACGAGCACCTCGTCCCCCGGGTCGAGCATCGCGGCGAAGGCCTCGTAGACGGCCTGCTTGCCGCCGTTGGTGACCAGCACCTGCGCCGGGGTGACGGCCAGCCCCGAGTCGCGCGCGGTCTTGGCGACGATGGCCTCCTTGAGGACCGGCAGCCCCCCGGCCGGGGTGTAGCGGTGCATCGCCGGCTGGCGGCAGGCGGCGACCGCGGCCTCGACCACGTAGTCCGGCGTCGGGAAGTCCGGTTCGCCGGCGCCGAAGCCGATGACCGGCTTGCCCGCCGCCTTGAGCGCCTTGGCCTTGGCGTCGACCGCGAGCGTCGCGGACTCGGTGATGGCCGCGATCCGCCGCGACACGCGGCGGTCGGCGGGGGAGAGGGCAGCGGTCCCCGACGGGGAGGCGGCGGTCATGTGCCCATCCTGCCGGAGGGGCCGGTGCCGGGGGCGCTCAGCCGCCGGTCCTGCGCAGCACCACGTGGGTGACCGCCGGCGACGGGGCGACCTCGACGGTCCGCCACGCCGCGGCGGGGAACACGCCGTTGCCGAAGAGCCGCTCGCCGGCGCCGAGCAGGACCGGCACGACCGCGACGTGCACCTCCTCGAGCAGGCCTGCCCGGGCGTACTGGGCGACGGTCGCCGCGCCGCCGCCGACCCGGACCCGCGCGCCACCGGCCGCGGCCCGCGCCTGCTCGAGCGCCACGTCGGGACCCTCGGTGACGAAGTGGAAGGTCGTCCCGCCGGTCATCTCCAGCGGCGGGCGCGGGTGGTGGGTGAGCACGAAGACGTCGTGGTGGAACGGCGGGTCCTCGCCCCACCAGCCACGCCACTCGGGAGCCGACGACCAGGGGCCGCGGACGGGGCCGAACATGTTGCGGCCCATGATCGTCGCGCCGATCCCCTCCTGGCCGCGGGCGCGGAAGCGGTCGTCGACCGGGCTGCGGTTCTCGGCGAAGAGCCACTCGTGCAGCTGCTCACCGCCGACGCCGAGCGGGTTCTGCTCGTCCTGGTCCGGGCCGGCGGCGTAGCCGTCCAGCGAGATCGACAGGGCGTACACGGCCGGTCCGGTCACGGCTCCTCCTCGGGCGGGTCCTGCCGGGGCAGACGGCGGTCGCGCGCGGGACTCATCGCCCCGCCGGGGCACGTCTCCGGAGCGCGGTCACGGACCGGTCCCGCGGTCCCGTACACTGGCAACCCTGGGGCGATCGACCCCGCCACCGGCGTGCCCCGGGCCTCCTGGGAACGGCGCGCCGACCGGCGGGACCGGCCGCCCCGGGCGAGCCCGGAACCACGCACGAGTTGGCACGGTCCCGGGCCCGAGGGGTGTAGCTCAACTGGCAGAGCAGCGGTCTCCAAAACCGCAGGCTGCAGGTTCAAGTCCTGTCACCCCTGCCCGTGCCGCCGGCCGACGCCGGCGGGCAGCACGACCCGGCACCGCCCCGTGTCCCGGCAGCGCCGGCCGCGGCCGGCGCCGTCCCGGAGCAGCACGGTCCGGGGAGCACGAGACCAGACGGCCGGCGACCAGCGGCCACCACCACGACGCGAGCGAGGCGCAGTGAGCGACGAGAAGCCGGGCCGCGGGGAGGACCCCCGCACCGCCTCGGACGCCGAGCTGACCGACGAGCAGCTCGACCGGGAGGCCCCGGGCGTCGACGACGCCGCCGAGCTCGAGGCCGCCGAGGACGAGATCGCCGCCGAGGCCGAGGCCGAGGAGCACAAGGTCGTCCCCGCCCCGGCCCGCCGCCGCGGCGGCCGGATCACCGCCGACGACGACGCGGACGACGAGCCCGCCGCCGCGCGCACCCGGCGCCCCGCCGGTGAGCGCGCCGCCGCCCGCCCGGCCGGCCGCTCGGAGGGTGCCGGCACCCGTTCCCGCGCCGCGGCCCAGCGCGCCCGGGCCGACGAGGTCCGGCAGCGCCGCAACCTGCGCCGCTTCCTCCGCGAGGTCGTCGCCGAGCTGCGGAAGGTCATCTGGCCCGGCCGCCGCGAGCTGATCACCTACACCACGGTCGTCATCCTCTTCGTGGCCTTCATGGTGGCCCTGGTCGCGGGTCTGGACGTCCTCTTCGCGCAGGGCGTGCTCGCCGTCTTCGGCTGACCGTCCCCGCGCCCGCCCGACCCGAGAAGGAAGAGATCCCCGTGACCGACCCCCGCGAGCCCTTCGACACCGACAGCGACGTCGAGGCCATCGACCTCGACGACGAGCGGATCGACGTGCGCGGCAGCGTCGACCTCGAGACCGGTGCCGGCGAGACCGGCGCGGCCGAGGGCTCGGCCGACACCACCGACCAGGACACCGCGACCGGCGTGGCCGACGTGACCCCGCTGGTCGAGGGCGGCGGTCGCGACAGCCTGGTCGGCGACCCGCTGGCCGCGCCCGCCCCCGACCACGACCCGATCGTGACCGAGGCGCTGGCCGAGGCCGAGGCGGAGGACGAGGACCCGCGGGAGACGCTCAAGCGGACCCTGCGCACGCAGTTCGGCGACTGGTACGTCATCCACTCCTACGCGGGCTACGAGAACAAGGTGAAGACCAACCTCGAGTCCCGCATCCAGTCGCTGGACATGGAGGACTACATCTTCCAGATCGAGGTGCCCACCGAGGAGGTCACCGAGATCAAGAACGGCAAGCGCACCCAGGTCAACCGGAAGAAGCTGCCCGGCTACCTGCTCGTCCGGATGGACCTCAACGACGAGTCCTGGGGCGCGGTCCGCAACACCCCCGGCGTCACCGGTTTCGTCGGCGCCACCTCCCGGCCCTCGCCGCTGAGCATCGACGAGGTCGTCAACCTGCTGGTCCCCGACGCCCCGCCGCAGGCGGCCAAGGTCGCCGAGACCGCATCGCCGGCGGCGGCCGCCGCGCCGACCGCCGTCGTCGACTTCGAGATCGGCGAGTCGGTCACCGTCATGGACGGCCCGTTCGCCACCCTCCCGGCGACCATCAACGAGATCAACGCCGAGCAGCAGAAGCTGCAGGTGCTCGTCTCGATCTTCGGCCGGGAGACGCCGGTCGAGCTCTCGTTCACCCAGGTCGCCAAGTTGTAGTCGAAGGACCCCCTCGCCCCCCACCCTCCGCGAGCTCAGGGTGGGACCCTGCGAGGGGGCCTTCCAGCCACCACCACGCACCACGCTCACGAAGAAGGAAGTCATGCCCCCCAGGAAGCGGTTGACCGCGGTCATCAAGCTCCAGATCAACGCCGGCGCGGCCACCCCCGCGCCGCCGGTGGGTCCGGCGCTGGGCCAGCACGGCGTCAACATCATGGAGTTCTGCAAGGCGTACAACGCCGCCACGGAGTCGCAGCGCGGCAACGTGATCCCGGTCGAGATCTCGGTCTACGAGGACCGCTCGTTCACCTTCGTCACCAAGACGCCGCCGGCCGCGCGCATGCTGCTCAAGGCCGCCGGTGTCGAGAAGGGCTCGGGCGAGCCGCACAAGACCAAGGTCGCCACGGTCACCCGTGACCAGGTCCGCGAGATCGCCCAGACCAAGATGGCCGACCTCAACGCCAACGACCTCGACCAGGCCGAGAAGATCATCGCCGGCACCGCCCGGTCGATGGGCATCACCGTCACCGGTTGACGGAAGGCGCCGGCGCCGGCCGGCGTTGTTCTGAGCACAGCAACCGTGGGAGGGCCGCGCCAGGCCCGTGAACCACACGACTCCCCGACCGCAGGGCCGGGGGAGAGGACACACCATGGCGAAGCACGGCAAGAAGTACCTCGAGGCGGCGGCCAAGGTGGACCGCGAGAAGCTCTACAGCCCGCTGCAGGCGGCCGGGCTGGCGAAGGACACCTCGCCGACCTCCTACGACGCCACCGTCGAGGTGGCCATGCGGCTGGGCGTCGACCCGCGCAAGGCCGACCAGATGGTCCGCGGCACGGTGAACCTGCCGCACGGCACCGGCAAGACCGCCCGCGTCATCGTCTTCGCGACCGGTGACAAGGCCGCCGAGGCCGAGGCCGCCGGCGCCGACGTCGTCGGTTCGGACGACCTGATCGCGCGCATCCAGGAGGGTTTCCTGGACTTCGACGCCGCGATCGCCACGCCCGACCAGATGGCCAAGGTCGGCCGGATCGCCCGCATCCTCGGCCCCCGCGGCCTGATGCCGAACCCGAAGACGGGCACCGTCACCCCCGACGTCACCAAGGCCGTCGCCGACATCAAGGGCGGGAAGATCAACTTCCGCGTCGACAAGCAGGCCAACCTGCACCTCGTGATCGGCAAGACCTCCTTCGACGACACCAAGCTGGTCGAGAACTACGCCGCCGCCCTCGACGAGGTGCTGCGCGCCAAGCCGGCCGCGGCCAAGGGCCGGTACCTGAAGAAGGTCACCATCTCCACCACCATGGGCCCGGGCATCCCGGTCGACCCGAACCGCACCCGCAACCTGGCGGTGGACGAGCCCACCGCCTGAGGAAGGACCTCGTCCTCCCCACCCCTCGCAGGCTCAGGGCGGGACCCGGGACGAGGCCGTTCCAGCACCTCGCCAGGAGGCCCCGCAGCGCACCGGCGCTGCGGGGCCTCCGCGCGTCTGCGAGGGACGTGCGTCGAGATCCCGTGATCTCGACCGGGCTGGGCTGCCCCGGGTGACGACGGCGACACGGGCGCCCCGCGGGCAGCGTGTACGCTGGGCGGCGTTCCCCCCACGACCGCTGGTCGTCGCACGTCCGCGTGCGATCGAAGGTCCCGGATCCCCGGGCGGCCCGCGCAGGAGGACGGTTCGATCGACGCGGTGCCCCGTGCCCGCGTCCCTCGCCCCGTGCGCCCTGCGCCGGGGCGTTCCTCGTCTCCGGGCCCGGATCGCCCGCTCCCGCACGACGCACGAGCGGTCGCCCGTCAGACGAGAGGAGGCCCATGCCCACGCAGGCGAAGGCCGCGGTGATCGACGAGATCACCGAGCGGTTCCAGCAGTCCAGCGCGGCCGTGCTCACCGAGTACCGCGGGCTCACCGTGTCGCAGCTGACCCAGCTGCGGCGTTCCCTCGGTGCGGGCAGCAGCTACGCCGTCGTCAAGAACACCCTGACGAAGCGGGCGGCGGACGAGGTCGGTCACCCCGACCTGGCCCCGCTGCTCAACGGCCCCACCGCGATCGCCTTCATCGAGGGTGACGTCGTCGAGGCCGCCAAGGCCATCCGCGACTTCGCGCGCGCCAACCCGCTGCTCGTCGTCAAGGGCGGCGTCGTCGAGGGCCGCACCGTCGGCCCCGCCGAGGTCACCGCCCTGGCCGACGTCGAGCCGCGCGAGGTGCTGCTGGCCAAGCTGGCCGGTGCGATGAAGGGCAACCTGACCAAGGCCGCCGGCCTGTTCCAGGCCCCGCTGTCGCAGGTCGCCCGCCTGGCCGCCGCGCTGCAGGAGAAGAAGCCCGCCGAGGGCGGCGACTCCACGGCCGACACCGCTGCCGCCGACACCGCTGCTGTCGACACCGCTGCTGTCGACACCGCTGCTGCCGACACCCCCACCGACACCGCCGACACCGCGGACGCCGCGGCCGGCACCGACTGACCCAGAAGGAGAGATCATGGCCAAGCTGTCCACCGCGGAGCTGCTCGACGCGTTCAAGGAGATGACGCTGCTCGAGCTGTCCGACTTCGTGAAGCAGTTCGAGGAGACCTTCGAGGTCACCGCTGCTGCCCCGGTCGCCGTCGCGGCCGCTCCGGCCGCCGGCGGTGCCGGCGACGGTGGCGCCCCCGCCGCCGAGGAGCAGGACGAGTTCGACGTCATCCTCGAGAGCGCCGGCGACAAGAAGATCCAGGTCATCAAGGAGGTGCGCGGCCTGACCTCGCTCGGCCTCAAGGAGGCCAAGGACCTGGTCGACGGCGCGCCGAAGCCGGTCCTGGAGAAGGTCGCCAAGGACGCTGCCGAGAAGGCCAAGGCCGCCCTCGAGGGCGCCGGCGCCACCGTCACCGTCAAGTGACCCGTGCCCGGCCGTGACCACGGCCGGGAGCACCGCACAGGGGCCGCTCTCCTCCGGGAGGGCGGCCCCTGTCGCGTCCGCGGGAGGGGGCCGACCGGCACCCCGCTCGGGGATCCGGCGGCGTGGCGGAGACAAACCGGCCCCCCTGCTGGCATCATGACGACGCGGAACGCCGCCCGGACAGCCGGACGCCGTCCTTACCGGGAGTGTGGCGTGGGTCGCCCCCCACCCCCCGACGTGGACAGCCTGCGTCTGCAGGGGTAGGGTTCTCTGTTGCGCTGCCCCCTGACTGCCTGCCCGCCGAGCCGGGTCGCCTGGGGTGCCCGGGATCACCCGGGCGCCTGGTCGACCGAGCGGGCCGGACGCCGCGGACAGCCGCGCAGATACCGACGACGACCCAGGACGAACCCGCACCCACCGCCCGCACGTCGTGAGGTCCTTGGAAGGACGCATCTTGGCAGGCTCTCGCCCCACCAGCATCTCCCCCAGCACCACCGAGTCCGGCGGCTACGGCCAGCAGAACCAGACTCCCTCGGCCGGCCCGCGCACCGGTGAGGCCGACCAGCAGAAGATCCCCGGGGCGCCGCTCCGGGTCTCGTTCGCGAAGATCTCCGAGCCCCTCGAGGTGCCGGACCTGCTCGCCCTGCAGACCGCCTCCTTCGACTGGCTCGTCGGCAGCCCCGAGTGGCGGGCCACCCTCTCGCCGGAGGAGCAGGCCTCGGCCGTCGGCGGCCTGGCCGAGATCCTCGAGGAGATCTCGCCGATCGAGGACTTCAGCGGCTCGATGTCGCTGTCCTTCTCCAACCCGCGCTTCGAGGACGTCAAGGCGTCCCTCGAGGAGTGCAAGGACAAGGACATGACCTACGCGGCTCCGCTGTTCGTCACCGCGGAGTTCATGAACAACACCACCGGCGAGATCAAGAGCCAGACGGTGTTCATGGGCGACTTCCCGATCATGACGAACAAGGGCACGTTCGTCATCAACGGGACCGAGCGCGTCGTCGTCTCGCAGCTGGTCCGCAGCCCCGGCGTCTACTTCGACAAGACCCTGGACAAGACCTCCGACAAGGACGTCTTCAGCGCCAAGGTCATCCCCAGCCGCGGCGCGTGGCTGGAGTTCGACGTCGACAAGCGCGACACCGTCGGCGTCCGCATCGACCGCAAGCGCCGGCAGCCGGTGACCGTGCTGCTCAAGGCGCTGGGGTGGACCGAGGACCGGATCCGCGAGCACTTCCAGTGGTCGCCCACCGTCCTGGCCACCCTGGAGAAGGACCACATCGCCGGGCAGGACGAGGCGCTGCTCGACATCTACCGCAAGCTGCGGCCGGGCGAGCCGCCGACGCGGGAGAGCGCCCAGGCGCTGCTGGAGAACCTCTTCTTCAACCCCAAGCGCTACGACCTCGCCAAGGTCGGCCGCTACAAGGTCAACAAGAAGCTCGGCGTCGAGGTCCCGCAGGGCACCCTGACGCTGACCGAGGACGACATCGTCGCCACCATCGAGTACGTCGTGCGGCTGCACGCCGGCGAGCCCGACCACGGCGTCGACGACATCGACCACTTCGGCAACCGCCGCCTGCGCACCGTCGGCGAGCTGATCCAGAACCAGATCCGGGTCGGCCTCTCCCGCATGGAGCGCGTCGTCCGCGAGCGGATGACGACCCAGGACGTCGAGGCGATCACGCCGCAGACCCTGATCAACATCCGGCCGGTCGTCGCCTCCATCAAGGAGTTCTTCGGCACCAGCCAGCTCTCGCAGTTCATGGACCAGACCAACCCCCTCGCGGGCCTGACCCACAAGCGCCGCCTGTCGGCGCTGGGTCCGGGTGGTCTGTCCCGTGAGCGGGCCGGCATGGAGGTCCGCGACGTGCACCCGAGCCACTACGGCCGGATGTGCCCGATCGAGACCCCCGAGGGTCCGAACATCGGCCTGATCGGCTCGCTGTCGGCCTACGGCCGGGTCAACGCCTTCGGCTTCATCGAGACCCCCTACCGGCGGGTCCGGGACGGCGTCGTCACCGACACGATCGACTACCTGACCGCCGACGAGGAGGACCGCTTCGTCGTCGCCCAGGCCAACTCGCCGCTGGACGCCCAGGGGCGGTTCGCCGAGGAGCGGGTGCTGGTCCGCACGAAGGGCGGCGAGGTCGACTACCTGTCGCCCGAGCAGGTCGACTACATGGACGTCTCGCCGCGGCAGATGACCTCGGTCGCGACGGCGATGATCCCGTTCCTCGAGCACGACGACGCCAACCGCGCCCTGATGGGCGCGAACATGCAGCGTCAGGCCGTCCCGCTGCTGCGCAGCGAGGCGCCGCTGGTCGGCACCGGCATGGAGCTGCGTGCCGCCGTCGACGCCGGCGACGTCGTCGTGGCGGAGAAGGCCGGTGTCGTCGAGGACTCGACCGCCGACTACGTCACCGTCATGGCCGACGACGGCACCCGGCAGACCTACCGGCTGCTGAAGTTCCGCCGCTCGAACCAGGGCACCTCGATCAACCAGACCCCGATCGTCGAGGAGGGTCAGCGGGTCGAGGTCGGCCAGGTCATCGCCGACGGGCCGTGCACCGACCAGGGCGAGATGGCGCTGGGCAAGAACCTGCTCGTCGCCTTCATGCCGTGGGAGGGCCACAACTACGAGGACGCGATCATCCTGTCGCAGCGCCTCGTGCAGGACGACGTCCTGTCCTCGATCCACATCGAGGAGTTCGAGGTCGACGCCCGCGACACCAAGCTCGGTGCCGAGGAGATCACCCGGGACATCCCGAACGTCTCCGAGGAGGTCCTCGCCGACCTCGACGAGCGCGGCATCATCCGCATCGGCGCCGAGGTCGTCCCCGGCGACATCCTCGTCGGCAAGGTCACGCCCAAGGGCGAGACCGAGCTGACCCCCGAGGAGCGGCTGCTGCGGGCGATCTTCGGCGAGAAGGCCCGCGAGGTCCGGGACACGTCGCTGAAGGTCAAGCACGGTGAGTCCGGCAAGGTCATCGGCGTCCGCGTGTTCTCCCGCGAGGACGGCGACGAGCTGCCCGCCGGCGTCAACGAGCTGATCCGGGTCTACGTCGCCCAGATGCGCAAGATCTCCGACGGCGACAAGCTCGCCGGCCGCCACGGCAACAAGGGCGTCATCGCGAAGATCCTGCCGCAGGAGGACATGCCGTTCCTCCAGGACGGCACCCCGGTCGACATCGTGCTCAACCCGCTCGGCGTCCCGGGCCGGATGAACGTCGGCCAGGTGCTGGAGACCCACCTCGGGTGGATCGCCAAGTCCGGCTGGCAGGTCGAGGGCGACCCCGAGTGGGCCGTCAACCTGCCCGAGCAGGCGCGGCAGGCCGACCCGGGCACCCGGACCGCGACGCCGGTCTTCGACGGTGCCCGCGAGGAGGAGATCATCGGCCTGCTCGGCTCGACGGTCCCCAACCGCGACGGCGACCGCATGGTGCAGGAGACCGGCAAGGCCCGGCTGTTCGACGGCCGGTCCGGGGAGCCCTTCCCCGAGCCGATCTCGGTGGGCTACGTCTACATCCTCAAGCTGCTGCACCTGGTCGACGACAAGATCCACGCCCGGTCGACCGGCCCCTACTCGATGATCACGCAGCAGCCGCTGGGTGGTAAGGCGCAGTTCGGTGGCCAGCGCTTCGGTGAGATGGAGTGCTGGGCGATGCAGGCCTACGGCGCGGCGTACGCGCTGCAGGAGCTGCTGACCATCAAGTCCGACGACATCCTCGGCCGCGTCAAGGTCTACGAGGCCATCGTCAAGGGCGAGAACATCCCCGAGCCGGGCATCCCCGAGTCGTTCAAGGTGTTGCTCAAGGAGCTGCAGTCGCTCTGCCTCAACGTCGAGGTGCTGTCCGGCGACGGGCAGGCGATCGAGCTGCGCGACACCGACGACGAGGTGTTCCGGGCCGCGGAGGAGCTGGGCATCGACCTGTCCCGCCGCGAGCCCTCCAGCGTCGAGGACGTGTGATCGGCCGCCGGCCGGCCCTCTCGTGTGACGGGCCGGCCGGCGTCCCCCCAGCCAGACAGCTAGAAGTGCAGTAACGAGCCCCGGGAAAGGGGTCCACTCAGTGCTCGACGTCAACTTCTTCGACGAGCTCCGCATCGGTCTGGCCACCGGCGACGACATCCGCCAGTGGTCGCACGGTGAGGTGAAGAAGCCCGAGACCATCAACTACCGGACGCTGCGTCCGGAGAAGGACGGTCTCTTCTGCGAGAAGATCTTCGGTCCCACGCGGGACTGGGAGTGCTACTGCGGCAAGTACAAGCGCGTCCGCTTCAAGGGCATCATCTGTGAGCGCTGCGGCGTCGAGGTGACCCGGGCCAAGGTCCGTCGCGAGCGGATGGGCCACATCGAGCTGGCCGCGCCGGTCACCCACATCTGGTTCTTCAAGGGCGTCCCCTCGCGCCTGGGCTACCTGCTCGACCTGGCGCCCAAGGACCTCGAGAAGATCATCTACTTCGCCGCCTACCTGATCACCTCGGTCGACGACGAGGCGCGCCACCGCGACCTCCCGACCATCGAGGCCGAGATCAGCGCGGAGAAGCACAACCTCGAGAACCGGCGCGACGCCGACGTCGAGGCCCGTCAGCAGAAGCTCGAGGCCGACCTGGCCGAGCTCGAGGCGGAGGGCGCCAAGTCCGACGTCCGCCGCAAGGTGCGCGAGGGCGGCGAGCGCGAGATGCGCCAGCTGCGCGACCGCGCCCAGCGGGAGATCGACCGCCTCGAGGAGGTGCTCGACACCTTCCGCAAGCTCGAGGTCAAGCAGCTCATCGCCGACGAGGGTCTCTACCGCGAGCTGCGCGACCGCTTCGGCGAGTACTTCGAGGGCGGCATGGGTGCCGCGGCCCTGCAGAAGCTGCTGGCCGACTTCGACCTCGACGCCGAGGCCGCGTCGCTCCGCGACACCATCCGCAACGGCAAGGGCCAGCGCAAGCTGCGGGCCCTCAAGCGCCTCAAGGTCGTCGCGGCGTTCCAGCAGACGCGCAACTCGCCCATGGGCATGGTGCTCGACTGCGTCCCGGTCATCCCGCCGGACCTGCGCCCGATGGTGCAGCTCGACGGTGGCCGCTTCGCCACCAGCGACATGAACGACCTGTACCGCCGGGTCATCAACCGGAACAACCGGCTCAAGCGGCTGCTCGACCTCGGCGCGCCCGAGATCATCGTGAACAACGAGAAGCGGATGCTGCAGGAGTCCGTGGACGCGCTGTTCGACAACGGCCGCCGCGGCCGGCCGGTCACCGGCCCGGGCAACCGCCCCCTGAAGTCCCTGAGCGACCTGCTCAAGGGCAAGCAGGGCCGGTTCCGGCAGAACCTGCTCGGCAAGCGCGTCGACTACTCCGGCCGGTCGGTCATCGTCGTCGGCCCGCAGCTGAAGCTGCACCAGTGCGGCCTGCCCAAGCAGATGGCGCTGGAGCTGTTCAAGCCCTTCGTCATGAAGCGGCTGGTCGACCTCAACCACGCGCAGAACATCAAGTCCGCCAAGCGCATGGTCGAGCGGGCCCGTCCGGTGGTGTGGGACGTGCTCGAGGAGGTCATCACCGAGCACCCGGTCCTGCTGAACCGGGCGCCGACGCTGCACCGCCTGGGCATCCAGGCCTTCGAGCCGCAGCTGGTCGAGGGCAAGGCCATCCAGATCCACCCGCTGGTCTGCACCGCGTTCAACGCGGACTTCGACGGTGACCAGATGGCGGTGCACCTGCCGCTGTCGGCCGAGGCGCAGGCCGAGGCCCGCATCCTCATGCTGTCGAGCAACAACATCCTCAGCCCGGCCGACGGTCGCCCGATCACCGCGCCGACCCAGGACATGGTGCTCGGCCTGTACCACCTGACGACCCTGGTGCCGAGCCGGCACGAGGCCGACGGTGGCCGTCCGGCGGCCTTCGGGTCGACGGCCGAGGCGATCATGGCGTTCGACAAGGGCGCCCTGGGCCTGCAGGAGCGTGCGTTCATCCGCCTCGACGAGGTGTTCGGCGTCGACAACGGCAAGGTCAACCCCGCGTGGGAGCAGCCGGCCGACTGGGCTCCGGGTGCCCCGGCGCTGGTCGAGACCAGCCTGGGCCGCGTGCTGTTCAACGAGGCCCTGCCCGAGGACTACCGCTTCGTCAACTACCAGGTGCCGAAGAAGGAGCTCGGGGCGATCGTCAACGACCTCGCCGAGCGCTACCCCAAGGTGCAGGTCGCGGCGACGCTGGACGCCCTCAAGTCGGCCGGCTTCCGCTGGGCCACCCGCTCGGGTGTCACGATCGCCATCGACGACGTCGTGACCCCGCCGGCCAAGCAGGAGATCCTCGACCGGCACGAGAACGAGGCCCGTCAGATCGAGCGGCAGTACGAGCGCGGTGTCATCACCGACGCCGAGCGCCGCGGCGAGCTGATCGAGATCTGGACCCGCGCGCGGGCCGAGGTCAGCCAGGCGATGGTGGACAACTTCCCGACCACCAACCCGGTCTGGGTCATGGTCAACTCGGGCGCCCGAGGCAACATGATGCAGATCAGCCAGATCGCCGGCATGCGCGGTCTGGTGGCCAACCCGAAGGGCGAGATCATCCCGCGGCCGATCAAGGCCAACTTCCGGGAGGGTCTGTCCGTGCTGGAGTACTTCATCTCCACGCACGGTGCGCGCAAGGGCCTGGCCGACACCGCCCTCCGGACCGCGGACTCCGGGTACCTCACCCGGCGGCTGGTCGACGTCTCCCAGGACGTCATCATCCGCGAGGAGGACTGCGGCACCGAGCGCGGCGTCATCATGCCGATCGCCACGGTGGTCGACGGCGTCCTCACCCGGGACGCGCACGTCGAGACCAGCGTCTACGCCCGCTCGCTGGCCACCGACGTGTCGGCCCAGGACGGCACGCTGGTCGCGCAGGCCGGTCAGGACCTCGGTGACGTGCTCATCGGCGAGCTGGTCGACGCCGGCATCGCCGAGGTCAAGGTCCGCTGCGTCCTGACCTGCGAGTCCCTGCTGGGCACCTGCGCGACCTGCTACGGCCGGTCGCTGGCCACCGGCAAGCTCGTCGACGTCGGCGAGGCGGTCGGCATCATCGCCGCCCAGTCGATCGGTGAGCCCGGCACCCAGCTGACGATGCGCACCTTCCACACCGGTGGTGTCGCGGGTGAGGACATCACCCACGGTCTGCCGCGTGTGGTGGAGCTCTTCGAGGCCCGTGTCCCCAAGGGCAAGGCCCCGATCGCCGAGCTGGCCGGCAACGTCCGGATCGAGGACGGCGAGCAGTTCCGCAAGCTGACGATCACCCCGGACGACGGCTCCGACGAGGTCGTCTACGACAAGCTGTCGCGCCGGTCGCGGCTGCGGGTCGAGGACGGCGCCCACGTCGAGGTCGGCGAGCAGCTCACCGAGGGTGCGGTGGACCCGCACGAGGTGCTGCGGATCATGGGCCCGCGCGAGGTGCAGCTGCACCTGGTCCGCGAGGTCCAGGAGGTCTACCGCAGCCAGGGCGTGTCGATCCACGACAAGCACATCGAGGTGATCATCCGCCAGATGCTCAAGCGGGTGACCATCATCGACTCGGGCGCCACGGAGTTCCTGCCCGGTGCGCTCGTCGAGCGGACGCTGTTCGAGACCGAGAACCGCCGTGTCGTCGCCGAGGGCGGCGAGCCGGCCTCGGCCCGTCCGGTGCTCATGGGCATCACCAAGGCCTCGCTCGCGACCGAGTCCTGGCTGTCGGCCGCCTCCTTCCAGGAGACGACCAAGGTGCTCACCGACGCCGCGATCCAGGGCAAGAGCGACAGCCTGCTCGGCCTCAAGGAGAACGTGATCATCGGCAAGCTGATCCCGGCGGGTACGGGCATCAGCCGCTACCGGAACATCACGGTCGAGCCGACCGAGGAGGCCCGCGCCGCCGTCTACACGATGGCCGGGTACGACGACGGGCAGTACTACAGCCCCGACGTCTTCGGCTCGGGCTCCGGCGAGGCCGTGCGCCTCGAGGAGTACGACTGGCGGGGCTGATCCCCGGTAGGACGTGAGGAGGGCCCGCAGATCGCGAGATCTGCGGGCCCTTCCGCGTGTGTGCGGGGCGTTGCGGGGATCAGGTGACCTGATCGTCGGGGGGGCCCCCCCCCCCGCGGCGGGGGGGGGGGGGCGCCCCGGCGGGGGGAGGTCCGCCAACGCCGCCCCCCGTCACCCCCCCCCCCCCCCCCCCCCCCCCCCCCCCCCCCCCCCCCCCCCCCCCCCCCCCCCCCCCCCCCCCCCCCCCCCCCCCCCCCCCCCCCCCCCCGGCGGTGAGGGAGGACGACGAGGCCGGACCCGTGACCCCGCCCCACGTCACGTGACGCAATCCCCGGCCTAGGCGTCGGCCAGTCGGCGCATGGTCTCCACGGTGCGCAGCCGGCCCTCGCGGCTGTCGTCGAGCGGCTGCAGGGCGATGGTGGTGACGCCGGCATCGGCGTAGGCGGAGATCCGCTCGGCGACGTAGGACTCCGGCCCGATGAGCGACACCCGGCGGACGAAGTCCTCCGGCAGCGCGCCCGCGGCCTCGTCCTTCCGCCCGGACAGGTAGAGGTCCTGCACGGTCTCGGCGGCCTCCTCGTACCCGTAGCGCCGGGCCAGGTCGTTGTAGAAGTTCTTGCCCTTGGCGCCCATGCCACCGACGTAGAGCGCCAGCTGCGGCCGCACCTGGTCGTGCAGGTGGTCGACGTCCTCGCCGATCGCCACGGGGACGCCGCAGATGACCTGCAGCTCCCCGAGCTCCGGGTCGCGCTTGGCCTTGCCGGCCCGCAGGGCCTCGCCCCAGACGTCGTCGGCGCGCTCGGGCATGAACCAGATCGGCTCCCACACCTCGGCGATCTCGGCGGCCAGCTCCACGTTCTTGGGGCCCAGCGCGGCGAGCATGACGGGGATCCGGTCACGGACCGGGGTGTTGATCAGCTTCAGCGGCTTGCCGAGCCCGGTGCCCTGGTCGGCCGGCAGCGGGACGGTGTACTTCGGGCCCTCGTGCACCAGCCGCTCGCGCCGCCACACCTGGCGGCAGATCTCCACGACCTCGCGGGTGCGCTGCAGCGGCGCGTCATAGGGGACGCCGTGCCAGCCCTCGATGACCTGCGGGCCCGAGGCGCCCAGCCCCAGGGTGAAGCGGCCGCCGGAGACGAAGTCCAGGCCGGCAGCGGTCATCGCCGTCAGCGCCGGCGTACGGCTGTAGATGGGCAGGATCGCGCTCATCAGCTCGACCCGCTGGGTGACGGCGGCCAGGTAGCCGAGCTGGCTGACGGCGTCGAAGGTGTAGACCTCCGCGCACATCGCGAGGTCGAGGCCGGCCGCCTCGAGGTCGACGATCTCCGCCGCCGTCTCCTGGAAACCCCCGGCGTAGCTGGCCTGGATGCCGATGCGCACCTGCACTCCTCTGGTCGGCGGCGCTCCCGTCGGCGCCACCGGCGACCGTAGCGGGTGCCCCGGGCCGGTCCCCGGCCTCAGGTGCGGTGCGCAGGTGGGTCAGGCGGTGCGGCTGCGCAGCGGGCGGATGGCGCCCACGACCTCGGTGACCACCCGGACGCCGTCGACGTCGCCGGGCACCCGGCCCGCCGCGTCCGCATCGGCGACGTCGACCTTCACGACGTACCCGGTGTCCCGCCGGGCCAGGCCGATGCCCACCACGCCGGGCTGGGCGGACAGCTGGCGGACCAGGGTGGTCTTGGCGGCGCGGGCGGCGGCACGGTCGGTCACGAGGGCTCCTCGCTGACGCCCGCCGGCCGGGAGCCAGGGGCGAGGAAGGCCCCGGGCGGTCGGGCGGGCTCGGTCACCTCCCCATGGTGCCTCGTCCCCGCCCGGAGCGACATCCCCCTGACCTGGGGGATGTGCTCACGAGGCGACCCACTCCACCCCGAGCGTCGCCAGCACGGTCGACAGCGGGTTGGCGAAGGTCAGCCCGGCCCCGGTGCTGCCGCCCTCGCTGCTCCCGGCGAACAGCAGGGCCAGCGGTGCGCGGTCGCTGCTGCGCCAGATGACCGAGCCGCTGTCGCCGCCGGCGGAGAACGCCCCCGACAGGCCCTCGATCTCGATCTGGTCGTCGAAGACGTGCACGCCGTCCTCGTACTGGACGGCGACCCCGTCGACCTCCACCGCGGTGATCCGGCCGCGCGTGTGACCGGTCGTGCGGCCGACCTTCTCCACCTCCTCGTCGGGCTCGACCTCCACCCCGTCGGGCACCGTGGTCCCCAGCGGCCCGCCCGGGACGCGGCCCGGATCGGCCTCCACGCCCTCGTCGAGGGTGGCCACGGCGGCGTCGACCCGGTTGGCGCGGTCGGTGAACGGCACGGACGCGGCCAGCGTGGCGACCCGGTCGGCCGGGGTGCCGCGGTCGGCGGGGCCGGGCTGCAGCACCGCGTCACCGACCGCGCCGGTGTCGGCGGCGGCCAGTACGTGGTTGTTGGACAGCACGGCGAGCCGGCCGTCGAGCCGGACGAAGCCGCCCAGCGTGCCCGCACTGACCGCCGGGTGTGCCACCGACAGACCGGGTACCAGGGGCCGGGTGCGCTGCTGCAACCGACCGGGGGAGAGGGCCGTCTGCGGCAGTATCGGCCCGGTCACCCGGACGTCGACCTCCGCGCGGACGACGTCGTCCAGGCCGGTCAGGAGGACCCGCGCGTCGGCGGCCGCCGCCACCCGGATGGCCAGGTGCGCCCTCCCCGGGGACACCGGGGCCAGCCCGATGGCCGGCCGGGTCCACAGCCGGCCGCCGAGGTCACTCGCGGTGACCAGGGGGAAGCCCTCGGCCAGCCGCGCGGTGAGGCGCGCCTTGAGCTCGCGCGCCGAGTCGATGAGCACGGAGACCTCCGTTGCGGTGTGTGGCTCTGCTGACACCGACGGTAGGGGGAGGTACCGACAGTCGCGCGCCGCCGCCACGGCGGGTCGGCGTCCGGGCCGGGGCCCGGGACGACGTCCGGATCGGGAGCCCCGGAGAGCCGCGTCACACCCTGGCGCGGCAGCGGGACCGCGGTACAGTCCTCGCCACCCCGGGTGGTCCGCCGACCCGGCGCCGGGTCCGGGAACAGTCCCCGGACCTGCGCCGTTGCACCCCGTGAGCCGATCCGGGCGGCAGGCAGGCCCTGCCCGCAGGGCGCCCGGGACCCGGCTTTGACCGCCTCCCGGACCGCGGGTATCGTGGTCAGCCGTGCCCAGGGTGCCCTGGGCCTGCTCCCGTTCGCGGTGCGCCTGGGTGTCCGGAGGTCCTCCTCCTGGCCGAGGGTCCGCCCCGGTGGGCCGTCCACGACAGGACGGTGGCCGGAGGTGGCGGCGCCGAGTCGCGGGGGGCGACCTGTCCGGTTCGACCGCCGGCCGGTCCTAGGGAGGGCGACACGCCCGACCGCGGGGGCCGGTGAGTGGCTCGCGACCAGGGCGGACGACCCCGGCAGGACCGGCACCGGCGACACGACAGCAGCACCGTCCACAGCACGACCCAGCGCAGGTAGGAGATCCAGGCCACCCATGCCCACGATCAACCAGCTGGTCCGCAAGGGCCGCGAGGACAAGGTCGAGAAGACCAAGACCCCGGCGCTGAAGGGCTCCCCTCAGCGTCGTGGTGTGTGCACCCGCGTGTACACGACGACGCCGAAGAAGCCGAACTCGGCGCTGCGCAAGGTCGCTCGCGTCCGCCTCACCAGTGGCATCGAGGTGACCGCCTACATCCCGGGCGTCGGCCACAACCTGCAGGAGCACTCGATGGTGCTCGTGCGCGGCGGCCGCGTGAAGGACCTCCCGGGTGTGCGTTACAAGATCATCCGCGGCTCGCTGGACACCCAGGGCGTCCGCAACCGCAAGCAGGCTCGCAGCCGGTACGGCGCGAAGAAGGAGAAGAGCTGACATGCCGCGCAAGGGCCCCGCGCCGCGCCGTCCGCTGACCGCCGACCCGGTCTACCAGTCGCCGTTGGTCACCCAGCTGGTGAACAAGGTCCTGGTCGACGGCAAGCGCTCGGTCGCCGAGTCGATCGTCTACGGCGCCCTCGAGGGCTGCCGCGCCAAGACCGACACCGACCCGGTGGTCACGCTCAAGCGCGCGCTGGACAACGTCAAGCCCGCCCTCGAGGTCCGCAGCCGCCGCGTCGGTGGCGCGACCTACCAGGTCCCGGTCGAGGTCCGCGCCTCCCGCAGCACCACCCTGGGCCTGCGCTGGCTGATCCAGTACAGCCGCGCCCGGCGCGAGAAGACCATGACCGAGCGCCTCATGAACGAGCTGCTCGACGCCAGCAACGGCCTCGGTGCCGCGGTCAAGCGCCGCGAGGACACCCACAAGATGGCCGAGTCGAACAAGGCCTTCGCGCACTACCGCTGGTAGTCGCACCCCGCTGGTGACACACCCGTCCACCAGCACCCGCCGGCGGGAACGCCGGGCCACCCCCGGACACCGCACGCGGACCCAGATCAAGAGGAGTGAGGAATGGCCGACACCAAGGCCCAGCTCGCCAAGACCCGCAACATCGGGATCATGGCGCACATCGACGCGGGCAAGACCACGACGACCGAGCGCATCCTCTTCTACACCGGTATCAACTACAAGATCGGTGAGGTCCACGACGGCGCGGCCACGATGGACTGGATGGAGCAGGAGCAGGAGCGCGGCATCACCATCACGTCGGCCGCGACGAAGTGCTCCTGGAACGGCTACGACATCAACATCATCGACACCCCGGGGCACGTCGACTTCACCGTCGAGGTGGAGCGGTCCCTGCGCGTGCTCGACGGTGCGGTGGCCGTGTACGACGGTGTCGCCGGCGTGGAGCCGCAGACCGAGCAGGTCTGGCGGCAGGCCGAGAAGTACGGCGTCCCGCGCATGTGCTTCGTCAACAAGCTCGACCGGACCGGCGCGGACTTCTTCCGCTGCGTCGACATGATGGTCGAGCGGCTCGGCGCCAACCCCGCGGTGCTGCAGCTGCCCATCGGCGCCGAGGCCGACTTCATCGGTGTCGTCGACCTGGTGCAGATGCGCGCCCTCACCTGGCGCGGCGAGACCGCCATGGGTGAGGACTACGCCGTCGAGGAGATCCCGGCCGAGCTCGCCGAGCAGGCCGCCGAGTACCGCGAGAAGCTGCTCGAGACCGTCGCCGAGACCAACGACGACCTCATGGAGGCCTACCTCGGTGGCGAGGAGATCTCCGTCGAGATGCTGAAGGCCGCGATCCGCAAGGCGACCATCTCCGCGCAGATCAACCCGGTGCTCACCGGCACGGCGTTCAAGAACAAGGGCGTGCAGCCCCTGCTCGACGCGGTCACCGACTACCTGCCCAGCCCGCTGGACGTCGAGGCGATCGTCGGCACCGCCATGGACGGCGAGACCGAGGTCCTGCGGCACGCCGACGAGGACGAGCCGTTCTCGGCCCTGGCCTTCAAGATCCAGACCGACCAGCACCTCGGCAAGCTGACCTACGTCCGGGTCTACTCGGGCCGGCTCTCCTCCGGGTCCCCGGTGCTCAACAGCACCAAGGACCGCAAGGAGCGGATCGGCAAGATCTACCAGATGCACGCGAACAAGCGCGAGGAGCGCGAGGGCGTGGGCGCCGGTCAGATCGTCGCCGTCGTCGGCCTGAAGCAGACGACCACGGGTGACACCCTCTGCGACCCGCAGAACCCGGTGATCCTCGAGTCGATGACCTTCCCGGCCCCGGTCATCTCGGTCGCCATCGAGCCGAAGACCAAGGGCGACCAGGAGAAGCTCGGCACGGCCATCCAGAAGCTGGCCGAGGAGGACCCGACCTTCCAGGTCAAGCTCGACGAGGAGACCGGCCAGACGGTCATCTCCGGCATGGGCGAGCTGCACCTGGAGATCCTCGTCGACCGCATGCGTCGCGAGTTCCGGGTCGAGGCCAACGTCGGCAAGCCGCAGGTGGCCTACCGCGAGACCATCCGCAAGGCGGTCGAGAAGGTCGACTACACCCACAAGAAGCAGACCGGTGGATCCGGCCAGTTCGCCAAGGTGCAGGTGAGCATCGAGCCGCTCGAGGTCAGCGGCGACGGCCCGACCTACGAGTTCGTCAACGCCGTCACCGGTGGTCGCATCCCGAGGGAGTACATCCCCTCGGTCGACCAGGGCATGCAGGACGCCATGCAGTACGGCATCCTCGCCGGCTACCCGATGGTGGGCGTCAAGGCGACCCTCGTCGACGGCCAGTACCACGAGGTCGACTCCTCGGAGATGGCCTTCAAGATCGCCGGCTCGATGGTCTTCAAGGAGGCCGCGCGCAAGGCCAGCCCTGCGCTGCTCGAGCCGATGATGGCCGTCGAGGTCGTCACGCCCGAGGACTACATGGGTGACGTCATCGGCGACCTGAACTCCCGGCGCGGGCTCATCCAGGCGATGGAGGAGCGCTCCGGCGCCCGCGTCGTCCGGGCCCTGGTCCCGCTCTCGGAGATGTTCGGCTACGTGGGCGACCTGCGCAGCCGCACCCAGGGGCGGGCGAGCTACACCATGGTGTTCGACTCGTACGCCGAGGTCCCGCAGAACGTGGCCAAGGAGATCATCGCCAAGGCCACCGGCGAGTGACCGCCGGGCGGGGTACGTCCCCGCCCGGCCCCCTGCAAGCCCACCCCAGCGTCAGCACGACTGCGACACCACGAGGAGAGGAACCCAGTGGCCAAGGCCAAGTTCGAGCGGACCAAGCCGCACGTCAACATCGGCACCATCGGGCACATCGACCACGGCAAGACCACGCTGACCGCGGCGATCACCAAGGTCCTGCACGACAAGTACCCGGACCTCAACGAGGCGTCGGCCTTCGACCAGATCGACAAGGCGCCCGAGGAGAAGGCCCGCGGCATCACGATCTCGATCGCCCACGTCGAGTACCAGACGGAGAACCGTCACTACGCGCACGTCGACTGCCCCGGGCACGCCGACTACATCAAGAACATGATCACCGGTGCGGCGCAGATGGACGGCGCCATCCTGGTGGTCGCCGCGACCGACGGCCCGATGCCGCAGACCAAGGAGCACGTCCTCCTGGCCCGCCAGGTCGGCGTCCCCTACATCGTCGTGGCGCTGAACAAGGCCGACATGGTCGACGACGAGGAGATCCTCGAGCTCGTCGAGCTGGAGGTCCGCGAGCTGCTCAGCGAGTACGAGTTCCCGGGCGACGACGTCCCCGTGGTCCGCGTCTCGGCGCTCAAGGCGCTCGAGGGCGACGCCGAGTGGGGCAACAAGCTCATGGAGCTCATGGACGCCGTCGACACGGCTATCCCCGAGCCGCAGCGTGAGATCGACAAGCCGTTCCTCATGCCGGTCGAGGACGTCTTCACCATCACCGGTCGCGGCACCGTCGTCACCGGTCGCGTGGAGCGCGGCATCGTCAAGGTGTCGGAGGAGGTCGAGATCGTCGGCATCCGTCCGTCGTCGACCAAGACCACCGTCACCGGCGTCGAGATGTTCCGCAAGCTGCTCGACCAGGGCCAGGCCGGCGACAACGTCGGTCTGCTGCTGCGCGGCATCAAGCGCGAGGACGTGGAGCGCGGCCAGGTCGTCGTGAAGCCCGGCTCGATCACCCCGCACACCAACTTCGAGGGTTCGGTCTACATCCTCTCGAAGGACGAGGGTGGCCGTCACACGCCGTTCTTCAATAACTACCGTCCGCAGTTCTACTTCCGGACGACCGACGTCACCGGCGTCGTGACCCTGCCGGCCGGCACCGAGATGGTCATGCCGGGCGACAACACCGAGATGACGGTCGAGCTGATCCAGCCGATCGCCATGGAGGAGGGCCTGCGGTTCGCCATCCGTGAGGGTGGCCGCACCGTCGGCGCCGGTCGCGTCACCAAGATCGTCAAGTAACACCCCCGACGGGCGGCGGCGCGGGACCGCGCCGCCGCCCGTCCCCGGGTGCGCGGCCCGCCTGTGTGCACCGCCACCCTCCCCGCTGGGGCCAGACCGGATGAGTTCCGGACGCACCCGGCGTTCCCCAGCAAGCAGAACAGCGATCGGCAGGAGCGAGAGACAGCGATGGCGGGACAGAAGATCCGCATCAGGCTGAAGGCCTACGACCACGAGGCGATCGACGCCTCGGCGCGGCGCATCGTGGACACGGTCACGAAGACCGGAGCGCGCGTCGTCGGCCCGGTGCCGCTGCCGACGGAGAAGAACGTGTACTGCGTCATCCGCTCGCCGCACAAGTACAAGGACTCGCGGGAGCACTTCGAGATGCGCACGCACAAGCGGCTCATCGACATCCTCGACCCGACGCCGAAGACGGTCGACGCGCTCATGCGCATCGACCTGCCGGCCTCGGTCGACGTGAACATCCAGTAAGGGACCGAGACCAGTCATGGCGAGTACGTTCCGCGGGCTCCTCGGCGAGAAGCTGGGGATGACCCAGGTCTTCGACGAGAACAACCGCATCGTGCCGGTGACCGTCGTCAAGGCGGGCCCGAACGTGGTGACGCAGGTGCGCACCCCCGAGGTCGACGGCTACTCGGCCGTCCAGCTCGGCTTCGGCGAGATCGACCCCCGCAAGGTGAACAAGCCCGAGGGTGGCCACTTCGCCAAGGCCGGCGTCACCCCGCGCCGCCACCTGGTGGAGCTGCGCACGGAGGACGCCTCCGAGTACACGGTCGGCCAGGAGCTGACCGCCGAGGTGTTCGAGGGCGTGGCCAAGGTCGACGTCATCGGCACGAGTAAGGGCAAGGGCACCGCCGGTGTCATGAAGCGTCACGGCTTCCGGGGCCTGGGTGCCGCGCACGGCACCCAGCGCAAGCACCGGTCGCCGGGCTCCATCGGCGGCGCCTCGACCCCGGGCCGTGTCTTCAAGGGCCTGCGCATGGCCGGCCGCATGGGCGCGGTCAAGACCACGACGCTCTCGCTCGTCGTCCACAAGGTCGACGCCGAGCGCGGCCTGATCCTGATCAAGGGCGCCGTCCCCGGCCCGAAGGGCGGCCTCGTGCTCGTCCGCTCGGCCGTCAAGGGCGGGCCCGTGGGGAGTGACAACCAGTGACCCGCTCGACCGCGACCGAGGCCGCGCGCGCCGACCGCCAGGTCGACGTCCGCACGCCGGCCGGGGAGACCTCCGGCAGCGTGACGCTGCCCGGCGACCTGTTCGACACGGCGACCAACGTCTCGCTGCTGCACCAGGTCGTGGTGGCCCAGCTGGCCGCCGCCCGCCAGGGCACGCACGCGACCAAGACCCGCGGCGCCGTCCGCGGCGGTGGCGTCAAGCCCTACCGCCAGAAGGGCACCGGCCGCGCCCGGCAGGGCTCGATCCGGGCCCCGCAGTTCACCGGCGGTGGCACCGTCCACGGCCCGCAGCCCCGCGACTACTCGCAGCGCACGCCCAAGAAGATGAAGGCGGCCGCCCTCCGCGGTGCCCTCTCCGACCGGGCGCGCGAGGGCCGCGTGCACGTCGTCACCACCTTCGTCGACGGCGACGCGCCGAAGACCAAGGCGGCGCTGGCCACCCTCGACGCCGTCACCAGCGCCAAGCGCGTGCTGGTGGTCCTCGACCGCGACGACGTCCTCAACTGGGTGAGCCTGCGCAACGAGCCGCGCGTGCACCTGATCGAGGCCGGCCAGCTCAACACCTACGACGTCCTGGTCAGCGACGAGGTGGTCTTCACCGAGACCGCGCTCGCCGAGTTCGTGGCCGGTCCGCACGGTGGTGCCCGCACCACCTCGCTGACCAAGCCCGACCTGACGACGCCGGACATCCCCGGTGCCATCCCGTCCGTCCAGCCGGCCCAGGGCACCACCGACCTGGACGTCGCCGCCGACGACGCCGACGAGGACGCCGGCACCGACACCACCGAGGAGACCAAGTGAGCGTCCGCGACCCCCGGGACGTCCTGCTGTCGCCGGTGATCTCGGAGAAGAGCTACGGGCTGCTGGACGAGAACCAGTACACGTTCGTGGTGCTCCCCGAGGCCAACAAGACGCAGATCAAGATCGCCGTCGAGCAGGTCTTCAACGTGAAGGTCCTGTCCGTCAACACGATCAACCGCCAGGGCAAGCGCAAGCGCAGCCGGGGCACCCGGATGGGCAAGCGCAAGGACACCAAGCGCGCCATCGTCTCGGTCGCCCCCGGTGACCGCATCGAGATCTTCGGTGGTCCCGGCGCCTGAGCGCCCGGATCGTTCGGACCAGAGACAGAGGAACCGAGTCAGCAATGGCTATCCGCAAGTACAAGCCGACGACGCCGGGCCGCCGCGGCTCCAGCGTCGCCGACTTCGCCGAGGTCACCCGCGACCATCCCGAGAAGTCGCTGGTCCGGCCGCTGCACGGCCGCGGTGGGCGCAACGTCCACGGGAAGGTGACCGCTCGCCACCAGGGGGGCGGCCACAAGCGCGCGTACCGCCTGATCGACTTCCGCCGGGCGGACAAGGACGGCGTGCCGGCCAAGGTCGCGCACATCGAGTACGACCCGAACCGCACCTCGCGGATCGCGCTCCTGCACTTCGCCGACGGCGAGAAGCGCTACATCATCGCGCCGGCGCGGCTCAAGCAGGGCGACACGGTGGAGTGCGGCCCCTCGGCCGACATCAAGCCCGGCAACAACCTGCCGCTGCGCAACATCCCGGTCGGCACGGTGGTGCACGCCATCGAGCTGCGCCCGGGCGGCGGCGCCAAGATCGCCCGCTCGGCCGGCACGAGCGTCCAGCTGGTGGCCCGTGAGGGTCGTTTCGCCCAGCTGCGCATGCCGTCGGGTGAGATCCGCAACGTCGACGTGCGCTGCCGCGCGACCGTCGGCGAGGTGGGCAACGCCGAGCAGTCGAACATCAACTGGGGCAAGGCCGGCCGCATGCGGTGGAAGGGCAAGCGCCCGACCGTCCGCGGTGTCGCCATGAACCCGGTCGACCACCCGCACGGTGGTGGTGAGGGCAAGACCTCCGGTGGTCGCCACCCGGTGAACCCGAAGGGCAAGCCCGAGGGCCGCACGCGCAAGCGCAAGGCCAGCGACGCCCTGATCGTGCGCCGTCGCCGCACCAACAAGAAGCGCTGAGCGGGTAGAGGAGTCCGACAGACATGCCACGCAGCCTGAAGAAGGGCCCGTTCGTCGACGACCACCTGCTCAAGAAGGTGGACGCGCAGAACGAGAAGGGCACCAAGACGGTCATCCGGACCTGGTCGCGGCGCTCGACGATCATCCCGGACATGCTCGGCCACACCATCGCCGTGCACGACGGGCGCAAGCACGTGCCGGTGTTCGTGACCGAGGCGATGGTCGGGCACAAGCTCGGCGAGTTCGCCCCCACCCGGACCTTCCGGGGCCACGTCAAGGACGACCGCCGGTCCCGGCGGGGCTGAGCACGGTCCCGGGAGAGAGAGACACGAGATGACTTCCCAGCTGGGAGAGGAGACGCAGGTCGCCCGGGCCACCGCCCGGTTCGTCCGCGTCGCCCCCATGAAGGCACGCCGGGTGGTGGACCTGGTCCGCTACCTGCCGACCGACGAGGCCCTGGCGCTGCTGCGGTTCGCCCCGCAGGCCGCCAGCGAGCCGGTGGCCAAGGTCGTCGCCAGCGCCGTCGCCAACGCCGAGCACAACCTGCGGCTGGACCCGGCCGCGCTCGTCGTCAGCGCCGCCTACGTCGACGAGGGCCCCACGCTCAAGCGGATCCGTCCGCGGGCGCAGGGCCGGGCCTACCGGATCAACAAGCGGACCAGCCACATCACCGTCGAGGTGAGCGAGGTCGGCTCCAGCGCCGAGCTCGCCGGCAAGTCCCGCACCGCCCGCCGCCGCACCGGCCAGTCCGGTCCCGCGGTCCAGCAGACCGGGCAGCAGGGCACGCAGCAGCGCGCCAACACGAGGGGAGGGACCCGCTAGTGGGTCAGAAGGTCAACCCGCACGGGTTCCGCCTGGGCATCACCACCGACTACAAGTCCCGGTGGTACGCCGACAAGCTCTACAAGGACTACGTCAAGGAAGACGTGGCCATCCGCAAGCTCATGACCAAGGGCATGGAGCGCGCCGGCATCTCCAAGGTGGAGATCGAGCGCACCCGTGACCGGGTCCGCGTCGACATCCACACCGCCCGGCCGGGCATCGTCATCGGCCGCCGCGGCGCGGAGGCCGACCGCATCCGTGGCGAGCTGGAGAAGCTGACCGGCAAGCAGGTGCAGCTCAACATCCTCGAGGTGAAGAACCCCGAGGCCGACGCGCAGCTGGTGGCTCAGGCCGTGGCCGAGCAGCTGTCGAGCCGGGTGAGCTTCCGCCGCGCCATGCGCAAAGCCATGCAGTCGGCCCAGCGCAGCCCGCAGGTCAAGGGCATCCGGGTGCAGTGCTCCGGGCGCCTCGGCGGCACCGAGATGAGCCGGTCGGAGTTCTACCGCGAGGGGCGCGTGCCGCTGCACACCCTGCGCGCGAACATCGACTACGGCCTGTACGAGGCCCGCACCACCTTCGGCCGCATCGGCGTGAAGGTGTGGATCTACAAGGGCGACGTCAGCGGCTCGCGTGCCGAGCGGGAGGCCCTCGAGGCCCTCGCCGCCCGGCAGCAGCGCCGTGAGCGGCCGCAGCGCCCCCGCCGGTCGGGCTCGAGCGGCACGACCGCCGGTGGCACCGAGGCCGGCCGCGCCGCGGCCGAGTCGTCGGGCGCGCCCACCGGCCCGGACACCGCCGACAGCACCCTGGCCGTGACCTCCGGCGAGGTCGCGGCCGAGCAGACCGTCGCCCAGGCGGCCGGCCCCGAGGGCACCGCGGCGGCCGAGACGACGGCGACCGACACCCAGACGGAGGGCTGACACGTGCTGATCCCCCGGCGCGTCAAGCACCGCAAGCAGCACCACCCGGACCGCTCCGGCCGGGCCAAGGGCGGTACCGCCATCAACTTCGGCGAGTACGCCATCCAGGCCCTGGAGCCGGCCTACGTGACCAACCGGCAGATCGAGTCCGCCCGTATCGCCATGACGCGGCACATCCGCCGTGGCGGCAAGGTGTGGATCTCGATCTACCCGGACCGTCCGCTCACCAAGAAGCCGGCCGAGACCCGCATGGGCTCGGGCAAGGGCTCGCCCGAGTGGTGGGTCGCCAACGTCAAGCCGGGCCGGGTGCTCTTCGAGCTCTCCGGCGTGGCCGAGCCGGTCGCCCGCGAGGCCATGCGCCGCGCCATCCACAAGCTGCCCATGAAGTGCCGCTTCATCACGCGTGAAGGAGAGGTGTGATGGCTGCCGGTCTGACCGCCCCGGAGCTGCGCGAGCTCTCGGCCGACGAGCTCGCCACGCGGCTGCGTGAGCACAAGGAAGAGCTGTTCAACCTGAGGTTCCAGGTGGCCACCGGCCAGCTGGACAACAACCGGCGGCTGCAGACCGTCCGCCGCGACATCGCCCGGATCTACACGATCATGCGCGAGCGCGAGCTCGGTCTCTCGGCCGCCCCGAACGAGGGTGTGGCATGAGCGAGCCCGACAACACCGCTGTCGCCAGCGGCCCCGGCCTGGCCGGCCGCGGCTACCGCAAGGTCCGCGAGGGCCTCGTGGTCAGCGACAAGATGGACAAGACGATCGTCGTCGAGGTCGAGGACCGCGTGAAGCACGGCCTCTACGGCAAGGTCATCCGCCGGACCAGCAAGCTGAAGGCCCACGACGAGCAGGGGGTCGCCGGCATCGGCGACCGCGTGCAGATCATGGAGACCCGGCCGCTGTCGGCCACCAAGCGGTGGCGGCTGGTCGAGGTCGTCGAGAAGGCCAAGTAAGGGGTCCGGGCGTCCCGGTCCTGTGACGGACGGCCCCTCGTGGGACGTCCGGGGACCAGGTACCCTGGACGACTGGCGCCCCTCCGGGTGAGCGCCGCATCCCGGTACCCGTGTCGGACGCACCGGCAGCCCTCCGCTGCCGGTGCGTCCGCACGTGGGAACCGGACAGCCGGTTCACCGTTCCGGCCCGGCTGTCACCACTGAGATTGGGAGTAGGACGTGATCCAGCAGGAGTCGCGACTGCGGGTCGCCGACAACACCGGTGCGAAGGAGATCCTCTGCATCCGGGTGCTCGGCGGCTCCGGGCGACGCTACGCGGGCATCGGTGACGTCATCGTGGCGACGGTCAAGGACGCGCTGCCGGGTGCCGGCGTCAAGCGCGGCGACGTCGTCAAGGCCGTCGTGGTCCGCACCGCCAAGGAGCGCCGTCGTCCCGACGGCTCCTACATCCGCTTCGACGAGAACGCCGCCGTGATCATCCGCGACAGCGGTGACCCGCGCGGTACCCGCATCTTCGGCCCCGTCGGCCGCGAGCTGCGCGACAAGCGCTTCATGCGGATCATCTCGCTCGCCCCGGAGGTGCTCTGACCATGGCCGACAAGAAGATGGCCGAGAACAAGAGGACGCCGTCCATGAAGGTCAAGAAGGGCGACACGGTCGTGGTCCTGTCCGGCAAGGACAAGGGCGCGCGCGGCCGCGTCATCGCCGCCTACCCCAAGCTGCAGAAGGTCCTCGTCGAGGGCGTCGGCCGCGTCAAGAAGCACACCCGCATCAGCTCGAACCAGCGGGGCGCGCAGCAGGGCGGGATCGTCACCCAGGAGGCTCCCATCCACGTCAGCAACGTGATGGTGATCGACTCCGAGGGCAAGCCGACCCGGGTCGGCCACCGCAAGGACGAGGAAGGCCGCAACATCCGGGTGTCGCGGCGGACGGGTAAGGACCTCTGACGATGACTGCACCCACCCGCGAGCTCCCGCGCCTGCTGGCGCACTACCGCGAGTCGATCGTGCCGGCCCTGCAGGACGAGTTCGGCTACGACAACGTCATGCAGATCCCGCGGCTCACCAAGATCGTCGTCAACATGGGCGTCGGCGAGGCGACCCGCGACGCCAAGCTCATGGACGGCGCGGTGCGCGACCTGACCGCGATCACCGGCCAGCGTCCGGCCGTCGTCCGGGCCCGCAAGTCCATCGCGCAGTTCAAGCTGCGCGAGGGCATGCCCATCGGCGCCAAGGTCACCCTCCGCGGTGACCGCATGTGGGAGTTCCTCGACCGGCTCCTGGCGCTGGCCCTGCCCCGCATCCGTGACTTCCGCGGCCTGAACGCCCAGCAGTTCGACGGGCACGGCAACTACACGTTCGGGCTGACCGAGCAGTCGATGTTCCGCGAGATCGACGTCGACAAGATCGACCGTCCGCGCGGCATGGACATCACGCTGGTCACCACCGCGACCAACGACGAGGAGGGTCGCGAGCTGCTCCGCCTCCTGGGCTTCCCGTTCGCCGGCCAGCCCGTCGTCACCACCATCCGCTGAGCCGGGCCGAGGAGACACCGAGATGGCCAAGAAGGCGCTGATCAACAAGGCGGCCCGCAAGCCGAAGTTCGCGGTCCGCGGTTACACCCGCTGCCAGCGGTGCGGTCGTCCGCACTCGGTCTTCCGCAAGTTCGGCCTGTGCCGGATCTGCCTGCGGGAGATGGCGCACGCCGGCGAGCTGCCGGGCGTGAGCAAGTCCAGCTGGTAGTCCGCAGTACCCGCCCCGCGCGCCGGCCGCGCGGGGCGACCCCCAGCTCCACCGTTCGCCGAGAGGCCCACGCGAAGGACGCGTGAGGAACCGCGGCGAGAGAGGCACGACACCCATGACGATGACCGACCCGATCGCGGACATGCTCACGCGGCTGCGCAACGCGAACACGGCCTACCACGACTCGACGCGCATGCCGTCGTCGAAGCTCAAGACGCACATCGCCGAGATCCTCCAGCAGGAGGGCTACATCTCCGGCTGGCGCGTCGAGGAGGTCGAGAAGGACGGCGCCACCCGCAAGGAGCTGGTGATCGACCTGAAGTTCGGCCCCAACCGCGAGCGCAGCATCGCCGGGGTGCGCCGGGTGTCCAAGCCGGGCCTGCGGGTCTACGCGAAGTCGAACGCCCTGCCCAAGGTGCTCGGCGGCCTCGGGGTGGCGATCATCTCCACCTCGACCGGGCTGCTGACCGACCGGCAGGCGACCAAGAAGGGCGTGGGCGGGGAAGTCCTCGCCTACGTCTGGTAAGAGGAGCGAGCGAGATGTCACGGATCGGACGACTGCCGATTCCGGTGCCCGGTGGTGTGGACGTCGCCATCGACGGCCAGACGGTCAGCGTCAAGGGCCCCAAGGGCAGCCTGTCGCACACCGTCGCCGCGCCGATCACCGTCGCCAAGGGCGAGGACGGCACCCTGGCGGTGAGCCGTCCCGACGACCAGCGCGAGAGCAAGGCCCTGCACGGCCTGTCCCGCACGCTGATCGCCAACATGATCACCGGCGTCACCGAGGGCTACACCAAGACCCTCGAGATCGTCGGCGTCGGGTACCGCGTCCAGGCCCGGGGGAGCGACCTCGAGTTCGCCCTCGGCTTCAGCCACCCGGTGCCCGTGCGGGCGCCGGAGGGCATCACCTTCACGGTCGAGTCGCCCACGCGCCTGCGCGTCACCGGCATCGACAAGCAGCAGGTCGGCCAGGTGGCCGCCAACATCCGCAAGCTGCGCCGGCCGGACCCGTACAAGGGCAAGGGCGTCCGCTACCAGGGCGAGGTCGTCAAGCGCAAGGTCGGGAAGACGGGTAAGTGATGGCACAGACCGAGAAGGCCGCTCGGGTGCACTCGCCCGTCGGCACCGACATCAGCACGCGCCGCCGCGTCTCGCGGCTGCGCCGCCACAACCGGCTGCGCAAGCGGGTCGCCGGCACGGCCGAGCGCCCGCGCCTGGTGGTCAACCGCAGCTCGCGGCACATCCACGTGCAGGTCGTCGACGACACCGTCGGCCGTACCCTGGTGAGCGCCTCGACGCTGGACGCCAGCCTGCGCGGCGCCGAGGGCGACAAGTCCGCCCTGGCCCGCCGGGTCGGCACCCTGGTCGCCGAGCGCGCCCAGGCCGCGGGCATCACCCGGGTCGTCTTCGACCGCGGTGGCAACCGCTACCAGGGCCGTATCGCCGCGCTCGCCGACGGCGCACGAGAGGGCGGGCTGGACTTCTGATGAGCAGCACCGCCTACGAGCAGATCGAGAGGGACGTCTGATGCCAGGACCACAGCGACGCGGCGGCGGCGCCGGCGGCGGCAACGACCGCCGCGACCGTCGTGACGGCGGGCGGGGGCCCGGCGGCGCGCCTGCCGAGAAGAGCAACTACATCGAGCGCGTGGTGGCCATCAACCGCGTGTCGAAGGTCGTCAAGGGCGGCCGGCGCTTCAGCTTCACCGCGCTGGTGATCGTCGGCGACGGCGACGGCACCGTGGGTGTCGGCTACGGCAAGGCCAAGGAGGTGCCCGCGGCGATCGCCAAGGGCGTCGAGGAGGCCAAGAAGCACTTCTACAAGGTGCCGCGGATCGCCAGCACCATCCCGCACCCGGTGCAGGGTGAGGCGGCAGCCGGCGTCGTGCTGCTCAAGCCGGCCAGCCCCGGTACCGGTGTCATCGCCGGTGGCCCGGTGCGCGCCGTGCTGGAGTGCGCGGGGATCCACGACGTGCTCTCCAAGAGCCTGGGCTCGTCGAACCCCATCAACATCGTGCACGCCACCATGCAGGCGCTGAAGGACCTCGTCCGGCCCGAGGAGATCGCCGCCCGTCGCGGGCTGCCCCTCGAGGACGTCGCCCCGGCCGCCATGCTGCGGGCGCGTGCGGGTCAGGGGGTCTGACGTGGCGCAGCTCAAGGTCACCCAGGTCCGGTCGGCGATCGGCACGAAGCCCAACCAGCGGCAGACGCTGCGGTCCCTGGGCCTCAAGCGGGTCAACGACACGGTCGTGCAGGAGGACCGTCCCGAGATCCGCGGGATGGTCGCCACGGTGACGCACCTCGTCACCGTCGAAGAGATCTGAGCAGGGACTGATCATGACTCTCAAGGTCCACCACCTGCGTCCGGCCCCGGGCGCCCACACCCCCAAGACGCGAGTCGGCCGTGGTGAGGGCTCCAAGGGCAAGACGGCCGGTCGCGGCACCAAGGGCACCGGCGCGCGCGGCACCACCTCCGCGCGCTTCGAGGGCGGTCAGACGCCGCTGCACATGCGGCTGCCCAAGATGTCCGGCTTCAAGAACCGCAACAAGGTCGTGTTCCAGGTCGTCAACCTCGACCGGATCGCGTCCCTGTTCCCCGAGGGCGGGCACGTCGACCCCGACTCGCTCGCCACCGCCGGCGCGGTCCGCCGCGGCCAGCCGGTGAAGGTCCTCGGCACCGGCGACCTGGGCGGCGTCCGGGTCACCGTGCACGCGCACGCCTTCTCCGCCTCCGCGGCGGAGAAGATCGCCGCGGCCGGGGGCAGCACCACCCGCATCTGAGCGACGGACGACCCCCGGGGCCGCACCACCAGCCCCGGGGGTCGTCTGCTGTTCCCGGCCCGTCCGCCCTCCGGCGGGCGGGTTGCGGCCTCTCTCCGGGCCCCCGCCGCGCGTCCGCGAGTGGTGGGGGCAGGGAAGGTCCTCCGTCGTTGCTAACCTCGTCCGACCGATAAGGGGAGGGCACGTGCTGCAGGCGTTCGCCGCGGCGTTCCGGACGCCAGACCTCCGGCGCAAGTTGCTGTTCTCCCTGGCGATCATCGCCGTGTACCGGCTGGGGGCCGCGATCCCGGGTCCCGGGGTCTCGGTGGAGGCGATCAACAGCTGCCTCGAGCAGGCGCAGGCCTCCGACCAGCGCGACGTCTACTCGCTGGTGAACCTGTTCTCCGGCGGGGCGCTGCTGCGGCTGTCGATCTTCGCGCTGGGGATCATGCCCTACATCACCGCCAGCATCATCGTGCAGCTGCTGGTCGTGGTGATCCCGCGCTTCGAGCAGCTGAAGAAGGAAGGGCAGTCGGGGCAGCAGAAGCTGACCCAGTACACCCGCTACCTCACGATCGCCCTCGCGGTCCTGCAGAGCACCGGCATCATCGCCCTGGCCCGCAGCGGCCAGCTGTTCCCCGGCTGCCAGCAGGAGATCATCCCGTCGCAGAGCATCTGGACGACGGTCATCCTGGTCATCACGCTGACCGCCGGCACCGCCGTCATCATGTGGCTCGGCGAGCTGCTCACCGAGAAGGGGATCGGCAACGGCATGTCCGTGCTGATCTTCACCTCGATCGCGGCCCGCATCCCGGCCGAGGGCGGCGCGATCCTGCAGACCCGCGGCGGCGTGGTCTTCACCGTCGTCTGCGCCTTCGCCCTGCTGATCATCGGTGCGGTCGTCTACGTCGAGCAGGCGCAACGGCGCATCCCGGTCCAGTACGCCAAGCGCATGGTCGGCCGCCGGATGTACGGCGGGACGTCGACCTACCTCCCGCTGAAGGTCAACCAGGCCGGCGTCATCCCGGTCATCTTCGCCTCGTCGCTGCTCTACCTGCCGCAGCTGATCACCCAGCTGCAGGGCGACGAGACCGGGCCGGTGCGGCAGTTCTTCGAGAACTACGTCATCGACCAGAGCAGCCCGGTGCACGTGGCGCTGTACTTCGGCCTGATCGTCTTCTTCACGTACTTCTACGTGTCGATCACGTTCAACCCCGAGGAGCGGGCCGACGACATGAAGCGCTACGGCGGCTTCATCCCCGGCATCCGCCCCGGCCGGCCCACGGCCGAGTACCTGCAGTACGTGCTGTCCCGGATCACCCTGCCGGGGTCGATCTACCTCGGGATCGTGGCGGTGCTGCCCAACTTCTTCCTGTCGATCACGCAGCAGGGAGCGAACCAGAACTTCCCGTTCGGCGGGACCGCAGTGCTGATCATGGTGGGAGTGGGCTTGGAGACGGTGAAGCAGATCGAGACCCAGCTCAACCAGCGCAACTACGAAGGGTTCCTGAAGTAGTGCGCGTCGTGCTGCTCGGTCCCCCCGGAGCCGGCAAGGGGACGCAGGCGCAGATCATCGCCGGACGGCTCGGCGTGCCGGCCATCTCGACCGGCGACATCTTCCGCGCCAACGTCAGCGGCCAGACCGAGCTGGGCCGCAAGGCCAAGGTCTACATGGACGCCGGCGACCTGGTCCCCGACGAGATCACCGTCGCCATGGTCAAGGACCGGCTGGCCGAGCCCGACGCCAAGGCCGGCTTCCTGCTCGACGGGTTCCCGCGCACCATCGCCCAGGCCGAGCAGCTGCGCAGCTCGCTGGCCGAGCTGGGGCACCACCTCGACCGCGTCCTCGAACTCGTCGTCGAGGAGGAGGAGCTCGTCCGCCGGCTCTCCGGCCGGCGGATGCTCGTCGACGGCGAGTGGGTGCAGCGCGACGACGACAGGCCCGAGACCGTCCGGCACCGGCTGGAGGTCTACCGGGAACAGACCGCGCCGCTCTCGGGGTTCTACGACGGCGAGGGGCTGCTGTCGCGCATCGACGCGATCGGCACCATCGAGGAGGTCACCGACCGCGTGATGACCGCCCTCGGGCAGCCCGGACGGTCAGACGACAGCTGAGGGGACGGCGCCGCGCATGTCGGCCGGGATCCTGAGCCGCCTCCCGCTGTTGGCGAAGTGGAGTGGACGCATGATCCAGATCAAGACGCCGCAGGAGATCGAGCTGATGCGCGGCGCCGGCCTCGTCGTCGCGAAGGCGATCGGCGCCGTGCGCGCCGCCGTCCGTCCCGGCGTGACGACCGGTGAGCTCGACGCCATCGCCGAGGACACCATCCGGTCGGCCGGGGCGGTCCCGTCGTTCCTGGGCTACCACGGCTTCACCGGCAGCATCTGCGCGTCGATCAACGACGAGGTCGTGCACGGCATCCCGGACCCGCAGCGGGTGCTCGCCGAGGGCGACAACATCTCGATCGACTGCGGCGCCATCCTCGACGGCTGGCACGGCGACTCGGCCGTCACCGTCACGGTCGGCCCGCCCTCGGCCGAGGACGCCGCCCTCATCGCCGTCACCGAGCGCAGCATGTGGGCGGGCCTGGCCCGGGCGGTCGCCGGTGGCCGGCTCACCGACATCAGCGCCGCCGTCGAGCAGGCCATCACCGCGGAGTCGCACCCCTACGGCATCGTCGACCACTACGGCGGCCACGGGATCGGCACGGAGATGCACCAGGACCCGCACGTCCTCAACTACGGCCGGCCCGGTCGGGGCCCCCGGTTGGTGCCCGGTCTCGCCCTGGCGATCGAGCCGATGGTGACGGTGGGCGACCCCGCCACCGTCGAGCTCGAGGACGGCTGGACCGTGGTCACCAAGGACGGTTCCCGGGCCGCCCACTTCGAGCACACCGTCGCCATCACCCCCGAGGGGCCCTGGGTCCTGACGGCGGAGGACGGCGGCGTCGCGGGGCTGGCCCCCTTCGGGATCACCCCCCGCACCTGAGGGACGTCCTCCGCGGTGTTCCGTTGTGACAGAGGCCGGGTTGGAGAGGCCCGTCGCAGCGGGGTACAGTGAACGACGGCGTTCGCGCCGTCCTGTCGTCGTGCTGTGGCCGCACGGCGCGGGACGCCCTCGCGGGAGCGCCTGCACCACCTGGACTGCAACCACCGCGTACGACCGCCGGGCTCCGGCGTGGTCGTCCGCGACTCCAGCACCACATCCACCAGCACCACCGAGTCAGGGAGGCCGTGTCGGGCATGGCGAAGAAGGACGGGGCCATCGAGGTCGAGGGTCGCGTCGTCGAGCCGCTGCCCAACGCGATGTTCCGGGTCGAGCTGCAGAACGGGCACCGGGTGCTCGCCCACATCAGCGGCAAGATGCGCCAGCACTACATCCGCATCCTGCCGGAGGACCGCGTCGTCGTGGAGCTCTCGCCCTACGACCTGACCCGCGGTCGCATCGTCTACCGCTACAAGTGACCGCCGCCGGCGCGGGGCACCCGAGGGTGCCGCGCGGGCGGCCATCGATCGACAGGAATGAGGGGCGGCAACGGTGAAGGTCCAGCCGTCGGTGAAGAAGATCTGCGACAAGTGCAAGGTGATCCGCCGGCACGGCCGGGTCATGGTCATCTGCGACAACGCCCGCCACAAGCAGCGGCAGGGCTGAGGGAGTACCTGAGACATGGCACGACTGGCCGGCGTCGACCTGCCCCGCGAGAAGCGGATGGAGATCGCGCTCACCTACATCTACGGCATCGGCAAGGCCCACGCCAAGGAGACCCTGGCCGCGACGGGCGTCAGCCCCGACCTGCGCGTCCGGGACCTCGGCGACGAGGACCTGCTGAAGCTGCGCGACTACATCGACGAGCACTTCCGCGTCGAGGGTGACCTGCGCCGCGAGGTGGCCGCCGACATCCGCCGCAAGGTGGAGATCGGCTGCTACCAGGGCCTGCGCCACCGTCGTGGGCTGCCCGTGCACGGTCAGCGCACCCGCACCAACGCGCGCTCGAGCAAGGGCCCGCGCAAGACCATCGCCGGCAAGAAGAAGGCCGGCAAGAAGTAAGTGTGTCCGCGCGCCGTCGCAGCGACCCGTGAGGGCGGGAGCGGCGGCGCGCGACGCGCTCTACCTGGCCACTGATCAGAAGGAAACCGGAGAGAGATGCCTCCCAGGGCTCGCGCCGCGGCTGGGGCCAAGAAGGTCCGCCGCAAGGAGAAGAAGAACGTCGCCCACGGCGCCGCGCACATCAAGAGCACGTTCAACAACACGATCGTGTCCATCACCGACCCCAACGGGAACGTGATCAGCTGGGCCTCGGCCGGCCACGTCGGCTTCAAGGGCTCGCGCAAGTCGACGCCGTTCGCCGCCCAGATGGCCGCCGAGAACGCCGCGCGCAAGGCCCAGGAGCACGGCATGCGCAAGGTCGACGTCTTCGTGAAGGGCCCCGGCTCCGGTCGCGAGACGGCGATCCGCTCGCTGCAGGCGACCGGCCTCGAGGTCGGACAGATCCAGGACGTGACCCCGCAGCCGCACAACGGCTGCCGCCCGAAGAAGCGCCGCCGGGTCTGACCGGCCACTGACGAGAAGAACGAGGAGTACCTGACGTGGCCCGTTACGCCGGAGCCGACTGCCGGATGTGCCGGCGCGAGAAGATGAAGCTGTTCCTCAAGGGCAGCAAGTGCGAGTCCCCGAAGTGCCCGATCGAGATCCGGCCCTACCCGCCGGGTGAGCACGGCCGGGGCCGCAGCAAGGACAGCGAGTACCTCCTGCAGCTGCGCGAGAAGCAGAAGGCCCGCCGCATCTACGGCGTCCTCGAGAAGCAGTTCCGCGGCTACTACGAGGAGGCCAACCGCAAGACCGGCAAGACCGGCGAGGTCCTGCTGCAGATCCTCGAGTCCCGCCTGGACAACGTCGTGTACCGGGCCGGCTGGGGCGAGAGCCGCGACATGGCCCGCCAGCTGGTCAAGCACGGCCACATCCGGGTCAACGGCCGCAAGGTCGACATCCCGTCGTACCGGGTGAGCGCCAACGACATCATCGAGGTCGCCGAGAAGTCGCGGCGGATGGTGCCGTTCGAGATCGCCCAGGCCCGCGCCGGCGAGCGTCCCGTGCCGCCGTGGCTGGAGGTCATCAGCGGCCAGCTGCGCGCCGTCGTCCACAGCATCCCGGCCCGCCAGGTGATCGACACCCCGGTCCAGGAGCAGCTGATCGTCGAGCTCTACTCCAAGTAAGGGCTCGCAGCACCACCTGCAGTACCGGCCCCGGCGGGCGGACGGATGTCCGCCGGGGCCAGCACCACCCCCTCACGGCGTCATATGGCGGGCGCCGGAGGACACAGAGGAGAACACCCATGCTCATCGCACAGCGTCCGACGCTGACCGAGGAGACCCTCACCGAGCAGCGCTCGCGGTTCGTCATCGAGCCGCTGGAGCCCGGTTTCGGCTACACCCTCGGCAACTCGCTGCGCCGCACCCTCCTGTCGTCGATCCCCGGTGCTGCCGTGACCAGCATCCGGATCGAGGGCACCCTGCACGAGTTCACCACCGTGCCCGGGGTCAAGGAGGACGTCACCGAGATCATCCTCAACCTCAAGGGCCTCGTGGTCAGCTCCGACTCCGACGAGCCGGTGACCATGTACCTGCGCAAGCAGGGCCCCGGCGAGGTCACCGCCGCCGACATCGCGCCCCCGGCCGGTGTCGAGGTGCACAACCCCGACCTGCACATCGCCACGCTCAACGGCAAGGGCCGGCTGGAGATCGAGCTGGTCGTCGAGCGCGGCCGCGGCTACGTGCCGGCCCCGCAGAACAAGCAGCCCGGCCAGGAGATCGGCCGCATCCCGGTCGACTCGATCTACTCGCCGGTCCTCAAGGTCACCTACGCCGTCGAGGCCACCCGCGTCGAGCAGCGCACCGACTTCGACCGCCTGGTCGTCGACGTCGAGACCAAGCCGTCGATCGCGCCGCGCGATGCCATCGCCTCCGCCGGCTCCACGCTGGTCGAGCTGTTCGGTCTGCTGCGCGAGCTGAACGTCGACGCCGAGGGCATCGAGGTCGGCCCCAGCCCGGCCGAGGCCGCCGACATCGCCAACTTCTCGATGCCGATCGAGGACATGGACCTCACCGTCCGGTCCTACAACTGCCTCAAGCGCGAGGGCGTGCACACCGTCGGCGAGCTGGTCACCCGCTCGGAGGCCGACCTGCTCGACATCCGCAACTTCGGGGCCAAGTCGATCGACGAGGTCAAGATGAAGCTGGCGGCCATGGGCCTCGCGCTCAAGGACAGCCCGCCCGGGTTCATCCCCACCTCGGTGGAGAGCTACGACGAGGGCTACGAGACCGACGCCTACCACGGCACCGGCGAGTACGGCACCGAGTACGGGCAGGTCCAGTACGACGACGGCTCCTACCAGGAGACCGAGCAGCTCTGACGCTGCACCGGCCGGGGGGGGGGGGGGGGGGGCGCCCCCCCCCCCCGGCCGCGGGCTCCCGGCCCGCCACACTGAGCACAGACGACAGCACCACCCGGAAGCAGCCGGCAGCGCCCGCCCGGCCGCCTGAGGAAGGACCGACATGCCCACCCCCACCAAGGGCCCCCGTCTCGGCGGGTCCCCCTCGCACGAGCGGCTGATGCTGGCCAACCTGGCCACCTCGCTGTTCGAGCACGGGCGGATCACCACCACCGAGGCCAAGGCCAAGCGGCTGCGCCCGTTCGCCGAGAAGCTGGTGACCTTCGCCAAGCGCGGCGACCTGCACGCGCGCCGCCAGGTCATGACGGTCATCCGGGACAAGGACGTCGTCCACCACCTGTTCGCCGAGATCGGCCCGCGCTTCGAGAACCGGCCGGGTGGCTACACGCGGATCACCAAGGTCGGCCCGCGCAAGGGCGACAACGCGCCCATGGCCGTCATCGAGCTCGTCGAGGGCCTGACCGTGGCCCAGGAGGCCGTCGGCGAGGCCGAGCGCGCCCGCGGCACCCGGTTCGCCTCCGGCGCCGGCGCGGCCGCCGCCTCCGGCGAGGTCACCGCTGACGCGATCGAGACCGCCGACGCCGACGGCACCGCGGCCGACGACACGGCTGCCGTGAGCACCGACGACACCGCTGCCGACGACACCGCTGCCGACGACACCGCTGCCGACGACGCCGCGGTCGCCGACGAGGTCGAGGCCGTCGAGGCCGCCGAGGTCGACGCGGAGCCGGCCGACGCCGGCACCGTGGCCGCCGACGCCGAGTCCCCGGGCGACACCGAGACCCCGGGCGACGCCGACGCCCCGGGCGGCACCCGGTGACCACGGAGGAGCGTCCGGGCGAGGGCGGCAACGCCGGCGCCGTCGGCGTCCCCGCCAGCGGCGGCGACCAGGGCGCCACGTTCGCCGGTGAGACCACCGGTCCCGGTGGCGACACCTCGCCGGCCGTGACCTCCGGCGACGTCGACCCCGAGGCCCAGCAGGTCGTCACCGACGTCTACAACCCCGACGGCGACCGCCAGGACGAGAGCAACGTCCGGCCGGAGCCGCAGCGGGAGAACGCCGCCGTCGTCGACGACCCGACGCTGTCGCCCGACGTGGCTCGGGCGGCCGCCGCCGAGGTGGAGGCCGCCGAGCTCGGTGACGCCGCCACCTCCGGCACCCTCGCGCCGGGCGGCGAGTCCGCGCCCGACCCCCGCTGAGCAGCGATCACCTCGCAGACGAGCCCGCCACCGTTCCCGGTGGCGGGCTCGTCCGTCTCCGCCTGGACGTCGCCTACGACGGCACCGGCTTCTCCGGCTGGGCCCGCCAGCCCGGTCGGCGCACCGTGCAGGCCGAGCTCGAGACCGCGCTGACGACGGTCCTGCGGGCGCCCGTGCAGCTGACCGTCGCCGGCCGCACCGACACCGGCGTCCACGCGACCGGGCAGGTCGCCCACGCCGACGTGCCGCACGCCGCCTGGACCGAGCAGGCCGGGCGCCTGGTCCGCCGGCTGCGCGGGGTGCTGCCGCCCGACGTCGCCGTCCCGGCCGTCACCGAGGCGCCGCCGGGCTTCGACGCCCGCTTCGGCGCGCTGGCGCGGCACTACGTCTACCGGCTCACCGACGCCGAGGGCGGGCCGTCGCCGCTGCGCCGGGCCGACACCGTCGGCTGGCCCCGGCGCCTGGACGCCGGTGCCATGGCCGCCGCAGCCGCACGGCTGCCCGGCCGGCACGACTTCGCCGCCTTCTGCCGCCGCCGCGAGGGCGCGACCACCATCCGCACCCTGCTGACGCTGGCGGTGGCCCGCGACGGCGACCTGGTGACCGTGGAGGCGTCCGCCGACGCGTTCTGCCACTCGATGGTCCGCAGCCTCGTCGGCGCGCTGCTCGCCGTCGGTGAGGGCCGCCGCGACCCGGACTGGCCGGTCGGCCTGCTGACCCGCCGCAAGCGGGCGGACGAGGTCGTCGTCGCCCCGCCGGGAGGGCTGACGCTGGTGCGGGTCGACTACCCGGCCGACGCCGACCTCGCGGCCCGCGCGCAGCGCACCCGCGCCCTGCGCAGCTGAGTCACGGCAGCGCCGCGACGGCCTCCTCGATCGGCGTCGGGCCGCTGACCAGCTCGACGACCTCGTCGGTCTTGCCGGCGTCGAGCAGCGCCAGCAGGACCGCCGCGACGTCGTCGCGGGGGACGTCGCCGAACTCGACGCCGTGGGTCAGGGTGACCCGGCCGGTGCCCGGGTCGTCGGTGAGCCGGCCCGGCCGCAGGACGACCGTGTCGAGGGCCGGCCGCGGGAGGATCACGTCCTCGGCCCGCAGCTTGGCCTGCAGGTAGGCGGCGAACACCGGGTCCATGCCCTTCGGCGTCCCCTGGCGGGCCTGCTCCACGCCCATCGAGGACACCAGCAGGTAGGGCCGCACGCCGGCCCGCTCGGCGGCGTCGGCCAGCAGCACCGCGGCGGCGTGGTCGACGGTGTGCTTGCGCGCCGCGCCGCTGCCCGGTCCGGCACCCGCGGCGAACACCACGGCGTCGGCTCCCCGGACGGCGTCGGCCACCTCGTCGACCGACGCGGACTCCAGGTCCAGCACGACCGGCGTCACGCCGTCGGCCTCGAGGTCGGCGGCGTGGTCGGGGTTGCGGACGATCCCGACCACGGTGTCCCCGCGGCCGGCCAGGAGGCGACCGAGGCGGCGGGCGACCTGGCCGTGGGCACCGGCGATGGCGACGCGCATGGCGCACCCTATCCGGAGCGCCCGGTCATCCCCAGCCGAGTTCTCCGGCGGCCGCGCGGGCGCGGGCGAGGTCGGCAGGGGTGTCGCAGTCGGTCCAGGGAGGTGGCGTGCCGGGCCGCCGGTCCGGCCGGTGGCGGGTGACCGTCAGCGAGGCGACCACCCGGCGGACCGGCAGTGGGCCGGAGGCGCCGGCGAGCGCCCGCCGCAGGGCGGCCGTCCGCCAGACGCCGAGCAGGTACTGGTCGCGGCCGGCGTCGTCGACGACGAGGACGCCGTCGCCGGTCAGCCGTTCGCGGAGATCGCGCACGAGCGCAGGCGTCACGAAGGGGAGGTCACCGGCGAGGACGGCGACGACGTCGGTGTCGACGGGGGCCAGACCGGCGCGCATCGCGGCGACCGGGCCACCGCCGGGCGGCCGCTCGCGCACCACCACGACGTCACCGGGCACCGGCTGCGGCGGGCCGACCACGACCCGCGGCTGGGCGTCCGTGACGGCGTCGAGGACGGCGGCCAGCATCGTGCGCCCGCCGACCTCCAGCTGCGGCTTGGCCCGCCCGCCCAGCCGGGCCGCGCGGCCGCCGGCGAGCACGACCGCCGCGTAGGGCGGGAGCGGGGCCGGTGCGGTCACGGACCGACCGTAGGGGCCGCGCGTGGGTACCGTCCCGGTCGTGGGACGAGTCACCAGCCGCACGCCCGTGCTGCGCATCCGGGGCCCCGTGCGCACCACCCGACCCGACACGGTGGCCGCGGAGGAGCCGCTGGAGATCCGGCTCGACGGCACGCCGCTGGCGGTCACGATGCGCACGCCGGGCGCCGACTTCGACCTCGTGCACGGCTTCCTCGCCACGGAGGGGGTCATCGCCGGCGTCGAGGACGTCGCCGGCCTGCGGTACTGCAACTCCGTCGACGACGAGGGCCGCAACACCTACAACGTCGTCGACGTCGACCTGGTGGCCGGCGTCGAGCCGCCCGCCACCGCGCTGGACCGCACCTTCCTCACGTCGAGCTCGTGCGGGGTGTGCGGCAAGGCGAGCATCGACGCCATCCGCACCCGCACCCGCCACGACGTCGCCGCCGACGCCACCCGGCTGGAGCTGGCCACGCTCCTGGCGATGCCCGACCGGTTGCGTGCCGCACAGGAGGTGTTCAGCAAGACCGGCGGGCTGCACGCCGCCGGGCTGTTCACCGCCGACGGGGAGCTCGTGGCGCTGCGCGAGGACGTCGGCCGGCACAACGCCGTGGACAAGGTGGTCGGCGACGCGGTGCGCGAGGGCCGGCTGCCGCTGACCGGGCACGTGCTGATGGTCAGCGGGCGGGCGAGCTTCGAGCTGACGCAGAAGGCGGCGATGGCCGGGATCCCGGTGCTGGCCGCGGTGTCGGCGCCGTCGTCGCTCGCGGTGGAGCTGGCCGCCGACGTCGGCATCACGCTGGTCGGCTTCCTCCGCGGCGACGGCTGCAACGTCTACACCCGCCAGGACCGCCTCGTCCTGCCCGACTGACCACGAGAGTGTGCGCCCACGCCGTGTCCTGCTGCCGGTAACGCGGCGCCGGCGCACACCCTCGCCGCAACGGGTCGGGGCAGGACGTCGAAGGCGACGAGGACGCCGTGCGGCAGCCGCTCGACCCCGGTCACCCGGCCGCGCGTGACCGGCACGGACACCGGGACGGCGACGTGCGGCTCCACCACGAGCAGTCCTCGACGCGGGACCGTCTCCCCGCCGGTCCACCACGCCGACGACCCGCCCCGGCGGAGCAACGTCCCGGACGCCCGTCCGAGGAGGGCCCGGTCCTCCCCGCCGAGGTCGACGGTGCGCGGGCTCCAGCGGATCCCGAAGGCGCCGGGGTGCCGGGGTCGTCGATCCACCGCAGCCGCCGGGAGCCGACGGCGCCGACGTCCGGCACCGGCTGACAGCACGCGATGTCGAGGTCGTCGACGAACGCTCGGACGTGCACCGGGTCAGGGCCGCGGGTGGTCGCCGCCGCGGAGCTGGCTGACCACGTGGGGGAGCAGCGGGCCGAGGACGGCCAGCCCGTCACGCACCCCGCCGGTGGAGCCGGGCAGGTTCACGATCAGCGTCCGCGCCGCGGTACCGGCGATCCCGCGCGAGAGCACCGACGTGGGCACGTTCCCCTCGCCGTAGCGGCGCACCGCCTCGGCCAGCCCCGGCGCCTCCCGCTCGACCACCGCCCGGGTCGCCTCGGGGGTGACGTCGGTGGGGGACAGGCCGGTGCCGCCGGTGGTGAGGACGACGTCGGCCCCGGACGCGACCGCCTCGCGGAGGACGGCGACCAGCGCGTCGACGTCGTCGGGGCGCACGTGCGGCCCGTCCACGGCGAACCCGAGCTCCCGCAGCCCCTCGGCCAGCGCCTGTCCGCTGCGGTCCTCGTAGACGCCGACCGACGCGCGGTTGGACGCGGTGACCACGACCGCCCGCGCGCCCTCGGGCAGGGTCACCGCCGCCACTCCCCGCTCTTGCCGCCGGACTTCGCCAGCAGCCGGACGTCGGTGATGGACGCCCGCGGGTCCACGGCCTTGACCATGTCGATGACGGTCAGCCCGGCGACGGCGACCGAGGTCAGCGCCTCCATCTCCACGCCGGTCCGGTCGGCGGTGCGCGCGGTGGCGGTGATCTCGACGGCGTCGTCGGCCACCGTGACGTCCACGGTCACACCGTGCAGCGCGATCGGGTGGCACAGCGGCACGAGGTCCGGCGTCCGCTTGGCCCCGGCGATGCCGGCGATCCGGGCGACCGCGACGGCGTCGCCCTTGGGCACGCCCTCGCCCCGCAGCAGTGCGACCACCTCGGGACTGACCAGCACCCGCCCGGCCGCGGTGGCCTCGCGGGCGGTGACCGGCTTGGCGGAGACGTCGACCATGCGCGCGGCGCCGGTCTCGTCGACGTGGGTCAGCTCGGTCACTGGAGCGCTCCTTCGATCAGGACGACGTCGACCGCGGCGCCCGCGGGCAGCTCGGTGACGTCCTCGGGCACGACGACCAGGCAGTTGGCGCGGGCGAGGTGGGCGACCAGGTGCGAGCCGGGCCCGCCGACCTGGGAGACGCGGCCGGCGTCGTAGCGGCCGCGGAGGAACTGGCGGCGCCCGGCGGGGGAGCGCAGCGGCGCGGTGAGCTCCGCGGGCGCCCGCAGCCGGCCCGGCGCGGCGTGGCCGAGCGCGCGGCGCAGCGCCGGCCGCACGAAGACCTCGAAGGACACGAACGAGCTCACCGGGTTGCCGGGGAGGGTCACCACGGGGACGCCGTCGACGGTGCCCGCGCCCTGCGGCCCGCCCGGCTGCATGGCCACCTTGACGAACTCGACGGTGCCCAGCGTGCCGAACGCGTCCTTGACCACCTCGTAGGCCCCGGCGCTCACGCCGCCGCTGGTGACCAGCAGGTCGGCGTCGGCGAGCTCGGCGCGCACGGTGGTGAGGAACTGGCCGACGTCGTCGGGCACGAAGTGCAGCCGCCGCGCGGTGCCGCCGGCGTCCTCGACTGCCGCGCACAGCAGCAGCGAGTTGGACTCGTACACCTGCCCGGGCAGCAGCGGCTCACCCGGCTCGACCAGCTCGCTGCCGGTGGAGAGCACCAGCACCCGCGGCCGGCGGCGCACCCACAGCGTCCGCGCGCCCACGGCGGCGGCCAGCCCGAGCTGGGCGGCTCCCAGCGGGCTCCCGGCCTCCAGCGCGACGGTGCCCGCGGTGATGTCCTCCCCGGCCCGGCGCAGGTGGGTGCCGGCGGCGGGCGCGTCGCGGATCTCGACGACGTCGGTGGCGGCGTCGGTCAGCTCCACCGGCACGACCACGTCGGCACCCGGCGGCAGCAGCGCGCCGGTCATGATCCGCTGCACCGTCCCGGCGCGGAGCGGCACGACGTCGGTGCGGCCGGCGGGGACGTCGTCGGCGACCGGCAGCCGGACGGGCAGGCCGGCGAGCTCCGCCGAGCGCGCGGCGTAGCCGTCCATCGCCGAGTTGTCGAAGCCGGGCAGCGGCACGCCGGCGGTCACGTCACGGGCGAGCACGCGGCCGTGCGCCGCGGCCAGCGGCACCTCCTCCTCCCCGAGGGGGGCGAGCAGGGCGGCCACCGCCGCCTGGTGTTCCTCGACCGTGCGCACCCGGCCATCCTGGCCGATGGGCCCCCGCCCGGCTGGCGGGCCCCGGGCGTCGCGGGGAGCGTGGGGGCGTGACCGGCGTCGTGGTCCTGGGACAGGTCGGGCGGGACCTCGTCCTGCGGGTCGGTGGACTGCCGGAGGCCGGCGGGTCGGCGGACGTCGTCGAGCGGCGGGAGGTCCTCGGCGGGAAGGGCGCGAACCAGGCCGTGGCGCTGGCCCAGCTCGGCGTGAGCGTGGCGCTGGTGGGTGTGGTGGGCGACGACGCCGCGGGCGCCGACGTGACCGCCGCGGCGCGGGCGGACGGCATCGACGTCGGCTGCGTGACCCGGCGCGCCCGGGTGGCGACCGCGCTGCTCGTCGACGTCGTGGAGGACGGCGGCCGCCGCCGGCTGCTCGAGGACGTGCCCGACGGCGTGCTGCTGACCGCCGACGACGTCGCCGCGGCCGCCGGCCCGGTGACCGGCTGCCGAGCGCTGTCCCTGCAGCTGCAGCAGCCGGGGGAGGCGGTGCGCGCGGCGCTGCGGCTGGCCCGCCCCGACGCGCTCGTCGTCGCCGACGGCGCGCCGGCCGACGACGCCACCCGCGCGGCGCTGCTGGACCGCGCCACCGTCCTGCGTGCCGACGCGCAGGAGGCGGGGCTGCTGGTCGGCCGCGCCCTCCCTGGGGTCGACGACGTCCGCGCCGCGGCCCGGGAGCTGGTGGCGGCCGGGCCCCGCCTGGTCGCGCTGTCGGCCGGCGACGACGGTGAGGTGGTGGCCTGGCGGGGCGGTCGCCCGCCGGTGGGCCGGGGTGCGGACTGGCCGCCCGACGGGGTGGTCCGGGTGCCGCTGTCGGACACCGAGCCCGTCGACCCGACCGGCGGCGGGGACGCCTTCGTCGCGGCGCTGACCGCCGCGCTGCTCGACGGCGCCTCCCCGACCGGGGCGGCGCGGGCGGCCTCGGCCGCGGGCACGCTGACGGTGCAGCGGCTCGGTGGCCGCCCGGCACTGATCGCGGACGCGCTCGCCGCACAGGTCGCCCGCGAACGCGTGGCCGAGGCATAGGAAGCTCTCCCCACGTCCGCGCGCCCCAGACGTGCGGAGAGCTTCCCATGCCTGACACGAGAGGAGCCGCCACGTGGCCGAGTACGAGCGGATGCTGGTCGCCAACGAGCAGTGGGCCCGGGACTTCGGCGGCGAGTTGCCCGTGGCGCCGGCGCGCAGGGTCGCCGTCGTCGCCTGCATGGACTCCCGGATGCCGCTGTTCCCGCTCCTGGGTCTGGCCGTGGGTGACGCGCACGTCATCCGCAACGCCGGCGGCGTGGTCACCGACGACACGATCCGCTCGCTGACCATCTCCCAGCACCTGCTCGGGACCCGCGAGATCGTGCTGGTCCACCACACCGACTGCGGCCTGCAGAAGACCGACGACGCCTCCTTCGCCGACCTCGTCGAGCGGGCCACCGGTGCCCGCCCGCCGTGGCCGGCGCGGGCGTTCACCGACGTCGACGAGGACGTCCGCGAGTCGATCCGGCTGCTGCAGGAGAGCCCGTTCCTGCTGTCGAAGGAGATCTGCGGGACCGTCTACGACGTGTCGACCGGACGGCTCCGCCGCATCGACTGAGATCGGCCCGGCAGGCGCAGGAGGCACCACCAGGGCCGTCGCCGCCCCTATCCTCCGCGCCCGTGGCAGGGACGCGGGGACGCGGGACGGCGGTCGCCCTGGTGGCGGGGGTGCTGCTGGCGGGGTGCACGAGCACGGTGAGCGGGACGGCGACGCCGCTCGCGAGCGCACCGCCCTCGACGAGCGAGCCGCCCGCGGAGACGACGCCGGCGCAGCCGCCGGCCGACGTCACCCCTGCGCCCCGGCCCGGCGTCGGCACGCTGGTGGAGTCGCACCGGATCGCGTCGGTGACCTCCCTGGTGCAGGTCACCTTCCCGGAGCGGACCGACACCTGCTTCCCGTCGGGCCCCTGGAGCAACGCGGCCGCGCTGGACGAGGCCTACTTCGGCACCGGGACGGCCGGGGCGGTCCTCGACCGCTGGGGCTTCGTCACCGCCTGGGGCCAGTGCAACACCGACCCCGCCGACGGACGCAGCACGCTGACGATGGTGGCCGAGCTGTCCGACCCCGAGTCGGCGCGGCGGGCGGCGGCCGAGCTCGCGGAGGACCAGGTCGCCGCGGGCTACGCGCCCGTCGAGGTGCCCGGCCTCGACGGCGAGGTGGTGCTGCAGGAGGACGGCGGGGAGGACCTCGTCCAGGCGTTCGTGCCGGTCGGCCGGATGCTGGCCTACGCCTTCCACGTCACCGGCGCCGGCCGCGGACCCGACGAGGTGGGCCGGCTCCTCACCGACCAGCTGGGGCTGCTGCAGGGCTTCGCGCCCACCCCGCAGGACCAGGTGCCCTCGCTGCCGGTCGACCCCGACGGGCTGCAGCAGCTCACCCTGGACCCGCCGGGGGACCCCACCGACTTCTCCGGTCCCTACGACCTCGAGGGCTACCTGCGGCTGGCCATCGACCCGGTCCGCGAGCGCGACCTGCTCACCGCCAACGGCTTCCGCGGCTTCTACTCCAAGCAGGCCGACGAGGCCGACCTCAGCTACGCCGTGGCGCTGTACGCCTTCCCGTCGTCGGAGCAGACCAACACCGTGTACACGGCCTTCGCCGAGCTGGAGCAGGCCGAGTTCGGCGGCACGCCCTTCACCCTGCCGTCCATCCCCGAGGCGCCGTGCTTCTGGTTCGAGTCGGCGGACGGCTTCTACCAGCGCTGCTACGTCGGCTACGGCAGCCACCTGGCCAGCGTCGACGTCCTGGGCCTGACGGCGGCCGACGACGTCGCGGCGATGGAGCGGCTGCTGCCGGCCCAGCGGGACCTCATCGACGGTTGAAGTCGAAGGACCCCGTCCTCCTCACCCCTCGCACGCTCGGGGCGAGCCTCTGGACGGGGCCGTTCCAGCACGTCACCCGGGGCCGTTCCGGCACGTCGCGGCGGCCCTGCGGGCCGCTGGTATCGTAGTCGGCTGGTGCGCGGCCGCCGGCTGGTGCGCGCGCGCCGCTCCGTCTCCCGTGCTCGGTGAGGCGATCCCACCAGCCGCCCCGACGACGACGGAGGACACGAGCGCCGTGCGCACGTACTCACCCAAGCCCGGCGAGGTCGACCGCGCCTGGCACGTCATCGACGCCACCGACGTGGTGCTCGGTCGACTCGCCAGCCAGATCGCGACCCTGCTGCGCGGCAAGCACAAGCCCCAGTTCGCCCCGCACGTGGACGTCGGCGACTTCGTCGTCGTCGTGAACGCGGGCAAGGTCGCCCTGACCGGCTCCAAGCGGGACCAGAAGACCGCCTACCGGCACTCGGGCTACCCCGGCGGCCTGCGGGCGATCAACGTCGGCGACCAGATCCGCACGCACCCCGACCGGGTCGTCGAGCGCGCCGTCAAGGGCATGCTGCCGCACAACAGCCTCGGCCGGCAGATGATCAAGAAGCTGAAGGTGTACGCGGGTCCCGAGCACCCGCACGCCGCCCAGCAGCCCCAGACCTTCGAGATCAAGCAGGTGGCCCAGTGACCACGCCCATGACCGCGGCTCCGACCGTGACCGACGCCGAGGGGCGTCCGGTGCAGACCGTCGGCCGGCGCAAGGAGGCGATCGTCCGCGTGCGGCTCGTGCCGGGCACCGGCCAGTTCCGTCTCAACGGCCGCACCCTCGAGCAGTACTTCCCGAACAAGGTCCACCAGCAGCTCATCCGTGAGCCGTTCGTGACCCTCGAGAAGGCCGAGCAGTACGACGTCGTCGGCATCCTCAAGGGGGGCGGCGTCACCGGCCAGGCCGGCGCGCTGCGCCTGGCCATCGCCCGCGCCCTCATCGAGGTCGAGGCCGAGGACCGTCCCGCGCTGAAGAAGGCCGGCTTCCTCACCCGCGACGCCCGGGTCAAGGAGCGCAAGAAGTACGGCCTCAAGAAGGCCCGCAAGGCGCCTCAGTACTCGAAGCGCTGACCGGCACCGCCGTGGGTCGCCTCTTCGGGACCGACGGCGTCCGGGGTCGGGCCAACGCCGACCTCACGCCGGAGTTGGCCCTCTCGGTGGCCCGTGCGGCCGCCGGTGTGCTCGCCGACCGCGACGGGACCTCGCGTCCCGTCGCGGTCGTCGGCCGCGACCCCCGCGCCAGCGGGGAGATGCTCGAGGCCGCCGTGGTCGCGGGCCTGGCCAGCGCCGGCGCCGAGGTGCTGCGCGTGGGCGTGCTCCCGACGCCGGCCGTCGCCTTCCTCACCGCCGAGACCGGCGCCGACCTCGGCGTCATGATCTCGGCGAGCCACAATCCGATGCCCGACAACGGCATCAAGCTGTTCAGCCGCGGCGGTCACAAGCTGCCCGACGCGGTCGAGGCGGCCATCGAGTCGACCGTCCTGGCCGGCGACACGGCCGGGCACCGGCCCTCGGGGGCCGACATCGGCCGGGTCCGCGACCTGCCCGGCGGCGCCGCCGACTACGCCGCGCACCTGCTCTCGACGCTGCCGTCCCCGGTCTCCGGGCTGCGCCTGGTCGTCGACTGCGCGCACGGGTCGGCCGCCACCTGCGCCCCCGACGTCTACCGCCGGGCCGGCGCCGACGTCACCGTCATCGGCGGCGAGCCGGACGGCTGGAACACCAACGACGGCGTCGGGTCCACCCACCTGGGTCCGCTCACCGAGGCGGTCCGGGCCAGTGGCGCCGACCTCGGCATCGCCCACGACGGCGACGCCGACCGCTGCCTGGCCGTCACCGCAGCGGGCGAGGTGGTCGACGGCGACGCGATCCTCGCCGTCTGCGCGCTCGGCCTCAAGGAGCGCGGCGCGCTGGCGGCGGACACCGTCGTCGCCACCGTGATGAGCAACCTCGGCTTCCACCACACGATGCGCGACGCCGGCATCGCGGTGCACACCACCGCCGTCGGCGACCGCTACGTGCTGGAGGCCCTGCGCGCCCACGGGCTCTCCCTCGGCGGTGAGCAGAGCGGCCACCTGGTCTTCCTCGACCACGCCACCACCGGCGACGGCCTGCTCACCGGGCTGGCGCTGCTCTCTCGCATGTCGGCCACCGGGGCCTCGCTGGCCGAGCTCGCCTCGGTGGTGCAGCGGCTGCCGCAGACCCTGGTCAACGTGCCGGTCCGCGACCGCATCACCGTCGTCGAGAGCGACACCGTGGCCGCCGCGGTCAACGCGGCCGAGGAGGAGCTCGGCGACGACGGCCGGGTGCTGCTGCGCCCGTCGGGCACCGAGCAGCTGGTGCGCGTGATGGTCGAGGCGCCCACCCAGGAGCAGGCCGACGGGATCGCCCAGCGGCTGGCGGGGGTCGTCGCCGCCGTCGGCTGAGCCGGGGTCCCTGGCCGGGCCGCGTGTCGGGTGTCGGTGCCCGTGGGACGGCTGGGGCGGCCGGCCGGTCTCACACCTCGGAGGGACGGATCGGTCCACCACCGCCGGTACCCTCGGTCCACATGTGCGGCATCGTCGGATACGTCGGCCCGAAGAACGCCCTCGACGTCGTCCTCGAGGGCCTGCGGCGGCTCGAGTACCGGGGATACGACTCCGCGGGCGTGGCCGTCCGGGTGGGCGGCCCCGACTCCGGTGAGCTGGCCGCGGCCAAGAAGGCGGGCAAGCTCGCCAACCTCGAGAAGGTGCTGGCCGACGGGCCGCTACCGGAGTCGACGATCGGCATCGGGCACACCCGGTGGGCCACCCACGGCGGGCCCACCGACCGCAACGCCCACCCGCACCTGTCCGCCGACGGGCGGGTGGCCGTGATCCACAACGGGATCATCGAGAACTTCGCGGCGCTGCGCGCCGAGTGCGAGGCCGCCGGGGTGGAGTTCCGCTCCGAGACCGACACCGAGGTCGTCGCCCACCTGCTGGCCGCCGTCTACCGCGACCTGCCCGCCGGCGCCGGCCGGCTGGCCGAGGCGCTGCGCGCCGTCTCCCGCCGGCTGGAGGGCGCCTTCACGCTGGTCGCCGCGCACGCCGACGAGCCCGACACGCTGGTCGCCTCGCGCCGCAACAGCCCGCTGGTGGTCGGCGTCGGCGACGGCGAGTACTTCCTCGGGTCCGACGTCGCGGCCTTCATCGCGCACACCCGGGAGGCGCGCGAGCTCGGGCAGGACCAGGTCGTGGAGATCGACCGCACCCGGGGGGTGAGCGTCACCGACTTCGACGGCGCCCCCGCCGAGCCGGTGGCCTACACCGTCGACTGGGACGCGGCCGCCGCGGAGAAGGGCGGCCACGACTGGTTCATGCTCAAGGAGATCGCCGAGCAGCCGCAGGCCGTCGCCGACACCCTGCTCGGCCGGCTCGGCGACGACGGCGAGCTCGTGCTCGACGAGGTCCGGCTCTCCGACCAGGACCTGCGCGACATCGACAAGGTCTTCGTCGTCTCCTGCGGCACCAGCTACCACGCCGGGCTGATCGCCAAGTACGCCATCGAGCACTGGACCCGCATCCCGGTCGAGGTCGAGGTCGCCAGCGAGTTCCGGTACCGCGACCCGGTCCTGGACCGCTCGACGCTGGTCGTCGTCATCAGCCAGTCCGGCGAGACGATGGACACCCTCATGGCGCTGCGGCACGCCAAGGACCAGAAGGCCCGCGTCCTGGCCATCTGCAACGTCAACGGCTCGACGATCCCGCGCGAGTCCGACGCCGTGCTCTACACGCACGCCGGCCCGGAGATCGCCGTCGCCTCGACCAAGAGCTTCCTGGCGCAGATCGTCGCCTGCTACCTCGTCGGGCTGTTCCTGGCCCAGGTGCGCGGCATCAAGTACGCCGACGAGGTCGCCGCGATCGTGCACGAGCTGCAGAAGCTGCCCGAGGCCGTCGCGCAGGTGCTCACCCAGATGGAGCCGGTGCGCGAGCTCGGCCGGTCGCTGGCCGACGCCGGCACCATCCTGTTCCTCGGCCGGCACGTGGGCTTCCCCGTGGCGCTGGAGGGGGCGCTCAAGCTCAAGGAGCTCGCCTACATCCACGCCGAGGGGTTCGCCGCCGGCGAGCTCAAGCACGGCCCGATCGCGGTGGTCGACGAGGGCACCCCGGTGGTGGTCATCGCGCCCTCGCCGCGCGGGCGCAGCCTGCTGCACGGCAAGGTCGTCTCCAACATCCAGGAGGTCCGGGCCCGCGGCGCGCGCACGATCGTCATCGCCGAGGAGGGCGACGACGACGTCGTCCCCTATGCCGACCACCTCATCCGGGTGCCGCGGACGCCGACCCTGCTGGCCCCCGTGGTCACCACCGTGCCGCTGCAGATCCTCGCCTGCGAGATCGCCGACACCCGCGGCTTCGACGTCGACCAGCCGCGCAACCTGGCCAAGAGCGTCACCGTCGAGTGAGGCCCGCGCGCACGATCAGGTGACCTGATCGTGCGGCGTCCTCCCTCACCGCCGGCCGTGAGGGAGGACGCGCTGCGGTGCGGGAGGACGCGCTGCGGTGCGGGAGGACGCGTGCGGTGAGCCAGGACCCGCTGCGGTGAGCCAGGACGGCGCGATCCGCGGCCGCACGGCAGACTGACCGGGTGATCATCGGGGTCGGGATCGACGTGGTCCCCGTGACCCGCTTCGCCGAGTCGCTGGTCCGCACCCCGGGACTGCGCGACCGGCTGTTCACCGAGGCCGAGCAGACCACCCCGCACGGGACCGAGCGCTCCGCCGAGTCCCTCGCCGCGCGGTTCGCCGCGAAGGAGGCGGTGGCCAAGACGCTCGGCGCGCCCGGCGCCCTGCGCTGGCACGACGTCGAGGTGACCGTCGGCGACCACGGCCGGCCGCACCTGGAGGTCCGCGGCACGGTCGCCGCGCGGGCCGCCGAGCTGGGCATCACCCGCTGGCACCTGTCGCTCAGCCACGACGGCGGGATCGCCTCGGCGGTGGTCGTCGGTGAGGGCGGGCCCGCGCCGGAGGGCGCGCCGTGATCGGCCTGTCCACCGTCGCCGAGGTGCGCGCCGCGGAGGACGTGCTGCTGGCCGCCACCCGCGAGGGCGCGCTCATGCAGCGCGCGGCCACCGGGCTGGCCACCGTCTGCCTGCGGCTGCTCGGCCGGGCACACGGCACCCGCGTCATGCTGCTGGTCGGCGGCGGCAACAACGGCGGCGACGCGCTGTTCGCCGGCGCGCACCTGGCCGCCCGCGGTGCCCGGGTCACCGCCGTCCTGCTCGACGCCGCCCGCGCCCACCCCGCCGGGCTGGCCGCGCTGCACCGCGCCGGCGGCCGGGTCACCGGACCCGACCGCGCCGACGGGCTCGACCGCGCCGACCTCGTGCTCGACGGGATCGTCGGCATCGGCGGCCGCGGCGGGCTGCGCCCCGACGCCGCGTGGCTGGCGGAGCGGGCGGCCACCGGCCCGGGGCTGACCGTCGCCGTCGACGTCCCGAGCGGCGTCGACGCCGACACCGGCGCGGTGGAGGGCGCGGCGTTCCCCGCGGTGCACACGGTCACCTTCGGCGCGGTCAAGCCCGGCCTGGTCACCGGGGCGGGCCGCGGGTACGCCGGCACGGTGCACCTGGTCGACATCGGCCTGGGCCCGCACCTGGCCCCGGCCCGGGCGCACCAGCTCACCGACGCCGACGTCGCCGCGCACCTGCAGCCGCCCGGCGCCACCGACGACAAGTACTCCACCGGCGTGGTCGGCGTGGCCGCAGGCTCCGCCGCCTACCCCGGCGCCGGGGTGCTCTGCACCGGGGCGGCGCTGCGCACGCGGCCGGGCCTGGTCCGCTACGCCGGCACCGCGGGCGACGCGGTGCGCGCGGCGTGGCCGGAGGCGATCGTCACCGACGGCCGGCCCGGTGACGCCGGGCGGGTGCAGGCCTGGGTGGTCGGCCCGGGCGCCGGCACCGACGACGCCGCCCGCGACGTGCTGGCCGAGGTGCTGGCCACCGACCTGCCCGTCGTGGTCGACGCCGACGCGCTGACGCTGGCCGCCCGCGAGCCGGAGCTGGTCCGCGGCCGGGAGGCCCCCACCGTGCTCACCCCGCACGACCGCGAGTTCGCCCGCTTCGGCGTCCCGGTGGGCCCCGACCGGATCGGCAGCGCCCGCCGGCTGGCCGCCGACCTCGGCGCCGTCGTCCTGCTCAAGGGCGACGCCACCGTCGTCGCCGACCCGGACGGGACCGCCTACGTCAACGCGCCCGGCACCTCGGACCTCGCCACCGCCGGCAGCGGCGACGTGCTGTCCGGCATCCTCGGCTCGCTGCTGGCCACCGGCGCGCCCGCCGCGCGGACCGCCGCGGCCGCCGCGCACCTGCACGGCCGGGCCGGGCAGGTCGCCGCCGAGCGGGGGCCGATCGTGTCCGGCGACCTGGTCCGGCGGCTCCCCGAGGCGGTGCGCCGGGTCCGCGGTCCCGGCCTGGGACACTGGGGGGTGTGAACGCACCCCGGGCCGAGGTGGTCGTCGACCTCGACGCGATCGCGGCCAACACCGCCGTGCTGCGCGAGCGGGTCGGCCGGCCGCTCATGGCGGTGGTCAAGGCCGACGGCTACGGGCACGGCCTGGTCCCCGCCGCCCGCGCGGTGCTGGCCGGGGGCGCCGACCAGCTCGGCGTCGCGGTGCTCGAGGAGGCGCTGGCGCTGCGCGCGGCCGGGGTGCGCGCGCCGCTGCTGGCCTGGCTGCACACGCCCGGCACCGACTTCACCCCGGCGCTGGAGGCCGACGTCGAGCTGTCGGTCAACGCCGAGTGGGGTCTGGCCGAGGTGGTCGACGCCGCCCGCGCCACCGGCCGGACCGCCCGGCTGCACCTGTTCGTCGACACCGGCCTGTCCCGCGAGGGCGCCACGGTGGCCGACTGGCCCGCCCTGGTCGCCGCGGCCGCCCGCGCGCAGGCCGACGGCGAGGTCGAGATCGTCGGGCTGTGGAGCCACATGGCCTACGCCGACGCGCCCACCCACCCGACGATCGGCGCCCAGGTCCGGCTGTTCGAGGAGGCTCTCGGCATCGCGTCGGCCGCCGGGCTGCGCGGCCGCCGGCACCTGGCCAACTCCGCGGCCACCGTCGCGCTGCCCGACACGTGGTACGACATGGTCCGCCCCGGCATCGCCCTCTACGGCCTGGACCCGCTCGGCGGCGACCCCGCGGCCCACGGCCTGCGGCCGGCGATGACCGTGCGCGCCCGGGTGGCGCTGACCAAGCGGGTCCCCGCCGGCGCGGGCGTCTCCTACGGCCACACCTACGCCCCGGCCACCGACACCACGCTGGCCCTGGTGCCGGTCGGCTACGCCGACGGCGTGCCCCGGGCCGCCGGCAACCGTGCACCGGTGCTCGCCGGCGGCGCGCAGCGCACCATCGCCGGGCGGGTGTGCATGGACCAGTTCGTCCTCGACGTCGGCGACGCCGCCGTGGCGGCGGGCGACGAGGTGGTCCTGTGGGGTCCCGGTGACGGCGGCGAGCCGACCGCGCAGCAGTGGGCCGACGCGGTCGACACCATCCACTACGAGCTGGTGACCCGGGTCGGGGGGCGCTTCACCCGCCGCCACGTCGGGTCCGCGGGAGCGATCTGATGGCACAGCGGCACGTCCTGTCCCGGCTGCGGCGGGCGCCGGAGCCCAGGACGGGCCTCGCCGGCGCGCTCGAGCGGCACCCCGCGGCCGGCGTCGCCGGTGCCGTCGTCGGCCTGGCGGCAGCGACCACCGCCGTCGGCGTGGCCGTGGCCCGGATCGCCACCCGCCGGGTGCGGGCCGAGCGGCTCAGCCCGGGCGGCGCGCTGCCCGAGGGCGCCAGCGACGCCGACCTGCGCGAGGACGACCCGCTCGGTGCCGCGTCCCGCCGGGCCGACCGCACCGCGCTGGTGCAGGCCGACGACGGCGTGCTGCTGGCGGTGGAGGAGGTCGGCCCGCTCGACGCGCCGGTGACGGTCGTCTTCGTGCACGGCTACACGCTGTCGATGGCGTCGTGGACCTTCCAGCGGCGGGCCCTGGGCGCCGAGCTCGCCACGGCCAACGGCCACCGGCCCGCGGCGCGGCTGGTCTTCTACGACCAGCGCGGCCACGGGTCCTCCTCGCGCGGGCCGGCCGAGAACTCCACCATCGAGCAGCTCGCCCGCGACCTCGCCGCGGTGCTGGAGGCGCGGGTGCCCACCGGGCCGGTCGTGCTCGTCGGCCACTCGATGGGCGGGATGACCGTCATGGGCCTGGCCGCGCTGCACCCCGAGCTGTTCGGCACCACGGTGACCGGGGCGGCCCTGGTGTCGACGTCGAGCGGCAACCTCGCCGACCTCGACTTCGGCCTGCCCGAGTTCCTCACCCGCGTCCGCGCGGCCGTGCTGCCCATCGCGGCGTTCACCATGCGTCGCCGGCCGGCCTTCGCCGAGCGCACCCGCCGGCTGGCCGCCGACGTCGTCTCGGCGGCCACCTGGTCGCTGTCGTTCGCCTCCACCGACGTCGACCCGCGGCTGGGCCGCTACGTCGACGCGATGATCGCCGGCACCCCGGTCGACGTGATCGCCGAGTTCTACCCGGCGCTGGCCGGCCTCGACCAGACCGGTGCGCTCGAGCCGCTGCGCGCGGTACCGACGCTGGTGCTCACCGGGGACGCGGACAAGCTCATCCCGATGGCGCACAGCGACACCCTGGTCGAGCTGCTGGGCGGGGAGGGGCCGGGGGTCGAGTACGTCGTCGTCCCCGAGGCCGGGCACCTGGTGCCGCTGGAGAAGTCCGAGGAGGTGACCCGCGCGCTGGGCCGACTGGTGCGCCGGGTGGCCGCCGGGGTCGCCGGGCGCGTCCTGGACTGAGGGCCGCTGCCGGCTACTGGAGGTGTCCGTCGAGGGCCCGCCCGAGCAGCCGGTCGCGGGTCCGCCGGGCGACGTCGCAGCCGTCGGCGTAGGACAGCACCCACGGGGAGACCCCGCTGTCGGGGAGCACCGGCCGCGGCGGCGGCTCCAGGACCGCCTCGCGCAGCGCGGGGTCGGCGATCCGCTCCCGCCCGTCGAGCGCGACGTGCAGCACCGGCCCGACGTCGGCGGCCCGGGCCCGCAGGAGCACCTGGCGTCCGGCGGCGGTGCGGCGGGCCAGCCGTCCGAGCAGCCGCCGGTCGCGCAGCGCCCGGACGATGCCGGTGACCCGCTCATCGGCCAGCGCGCGCCAGCGCACCGTCTCGACCGAGCGGCGTCCCCGGCCGCCGACGGCGTCGAGGACGGCGGCCTCGACCGGGTGGCGCCTCCGCGGGTCGACCACCTGCAGCTCCCCGGGCGCGACCGCGCGGACCCGGCCGGTCACCAGCAGCGCCACCAGGGCCGTGTCGACGACCCGCTGCGGACCCCCGGCGAGGCAGGCGACGTCGTACACGTCCGGTTGCGACGTCATGGCGGCTCCTCCCGGCGTGGGGTCCCCCGCGGAGAACGGTGACAGGCCGGGCGCGCACGCGGAAGCCCTCGGGCCACGGCGGGACGCCCGCCGTAGGGTCGGTGCGTGGCCGCTCCCCGTCCGCCCCGGTTCGACGCCACGGCCGAGGAGGTCGCCCGCACCGCCGCGGCGGCCGCCGACTGGGACGCGCTCGCCGCGGCCGCCGTCCCCTGCGTGGCCTGCCCGGAGCTGGCCGCCACCCGGCAGCACGTCGTGGTCGGGGACCCGCCGGCGCGCGGCCGGGCCCGCTTCGCCCTGGTCGGCGAGGCGCCCGGCGCCACCGAGGACGACAGCGGCCGGCCGTTCGTCGGGAGGTCGGGGCAGCTGCTGGACCTGCTGCTCGGCGAGGCCGGTCTCGACCGCGCCGAGGCCGCCGTGCTGAACGTCGTGAAGTGCCGTCCGCCGGGCAACCGCACGCCGAAGACGCCGGAGGTGACCCGCTGCAGCGGCTGGCTGCGCCGCCAGCTCGAGCTGCTCGACCCGCCGGTCGTCGTCGCGCTCGGGCTGTCGTCGGCCAAGTGGTTCCTCGGGCCGCGGACGGTGCTCGCCGAGGCCCGCGGCCGCCCGCACGACGTCGACGGCCGCGCCGTCTGGGCCACCTACCACCCCTCGGCGGCGATCCGGTTCGGCCCGTCCGGGGCGCCGCGCGCCGGGCTGCTGGCCGACCTCACCGCCGTCGCGGCGAGCCTGCGGTGAGGCGCGAGCACGTCCTGCCCACGGTCGACGACACCCGGGGGCTGGGCGCCGCGCTCGCCGCCGTCGTGGCGCCCGGGGACCTGCTGGTCCTCACCGGGCCGCTCGGCGCCGGCAAGACCGCGCTCACCCAGGGCCTGGGCGCCGCGCTCGGCGTGACCGAGCCGGTCACCTCGCCCACGTTCGTCATCGCCCGCGTGCACCGCGGCGGGCGGCTGCCGCTGGTGCACGTCGACGCCTACCGCCTCGGCGGCGTCGCCGACGTCGACGACCTCGACCTCGACGCCTCGACCGAGGAGTCGGTGACCGTCGTCGAGTGGGGTGCCGGGCTGGTCGAGCAGCTCGCCGACGAGCACCTGGAGGTGCGCCTGGACCGGCGCGACGACGACGTCCGCACCGCCGTGCTCGTGCCGCGCGGCGCCGGCTGGGAAGCCCGGCTGGACGCGTGACCCCGCAGGTGGAGGTGCTCGCCCTCTCCGGCCCGGTGTTCACCGCCCTGGCCGACGGCGACCTCGCCGCCGCCGGCGCCGCCGCTCCGGTGCCGCTGCCGCCGGCGTTCGCCGACCCCGACTGGGCGCCGGTCTGGCGGATACGGGCCGCGCAGGTCGCCGCCGACCCCGCCGTGGCGTCCTGGGTGACCGGCGTGATCTGGGACCCCGCCCGGCGCCTCGCCGTGGGACGGGCCGGGTTCCACGGCCCGCCGGACGCCCAGGGCGTGGTCGAGATCGGCTATGCCGTGCTGCCCGAGCACCGGCGCCGCGGCTACGCGCGGGCGGCGCTGACGGTGCTGCTCGACCGCGCCCGCCGCGAGCCGGCCGTGCGGGTGGTCCGGCTCTCGATCGCCCCGGACAACGCGGCCTCCCTGGCGGTGGCGCGCCCGTTCGGCTTCGTCGAGGTGGGCGAGGAGGTCGACGAGGTCGACGGCCTCGAGATCGTGCACGAGCTCCCGGTGTGAGCGCTCCGGCCCACTCCGTCGTCGCCGGGGTGCTCGTCCGCGGCTCCGCCGTGCTGATGGGGCACCGGTCGCCGGGCCGGCGCTGGTACCCGGGCGTGTGGGACTTCCCGGGCGGGCACGTCGAGCCGGGGGAGGACGAGGCGGCCGCGCTGGCCAGGGAGCTGCGCGAGGAGCTCGGCGTGACCCCGCGGGAGACCCACCTGGTCCTGGTCGTCGACGACGGCGACCTGCACCTCGCGCTGTGGGCGGTCCGCGCCTGGGACGGCGAACCGCGCAACCTGCGGCCGCACGAGCACGACGAGCTGCGCTGGGTGACCGCCGCGGACCTCCCGAGGCTGCGCCTGGCACACGCCGCCTGGGCCGACGTCGTCCGCCGGCTGGCCGGTGCAGCCGGTGGGTCCGGGCGGACACCGGACTAACCTCGGCGGTCGTGCTCGTCCTCGCCCTCGACACCGCGACCCCCACGCTGGTCGCCGGCGTCGCCCGCCACGCGTCCGGCGGGGACGCCGAGGTGCTCGCCGAGCGCACGGTGCCCTCAGGCAACCGGCACGCCGAGCTGCTCGTCCCCACCGTGCGCGCGGCGCTGGCCGACGCCGGTCTCGCGCTGGCCGACGTGGCCGCCGTCGTCGCCGGGCTCGGTCCGGGGCCGTTCACCGGGCTGCGCGTCGGCGTGGTCACCGCCGCCGCGCTCGCCGACGCCTGCGGCATCCCCGCGGTCGGCGTCTGCTCGCTGGACGCCGTCGGGTCGGGCGCGCGGACGGTGGTCACCGACGCCCGGCGCCGGGAGGTCTACTGGGCCGCCTACGACGCCGCCGGCGCGCGGGTCGACGGGCCCGGCGTGGCCCGCCCCGAGGAGGCCCGGTTCCCCGGCCCGCTCGTCGGCGACCCGCGGTTCGCCGAGCGGCTGGGGGCGCCGGTGGAGCCCGCCGAGGTGACCACGGCCGGGCTGCTGCGGGCCGCGGCGTCCCTGCTCGACGACCCGCCGTCCGCCGGGCCGTTCGTCCCGCTCTACCTGCGCCGGCCCGACGCGGTCCCGCCGACGTCGTTCAAGCCGGTGACCACGACGTGAGGGTGCGGCTGCGGCCGATGCGGCTGGCCGACCTCGACGCCGTCCTGGCGCTGGAGGAGCAGCTCTTCGCCCCCGACACGTGGACCCGCGCGATGTACCGGGACGAGCTCGCGCGGACCGACACCAGGCACTACCTGGTCGCCGAGGACGGCGACGACGTCGTCGGTTACGCCGGGCTCATCGCCTACGACGACGAGGCGCACGTGGCCACCATCGGCGTCGCGGGCGCCCGCCAGGGCGAGGGGATCGGCGCGCTGCTGCTCGACGCGCTGCTCGCCGAGGCCGACCGCCGCAGCCCGGTCGTGCTGCTCGAGGTCCGCGCCGACAACGAGCGGGCGCAGGAGCTCTACCGGCGGCGCGGGTTCACCGAGATCGGCCGGCGCCGGGGTTACTACCAGCCCAGCAACACCGACGCGGTCGTCATGAGACGGGAGAAGCGGTGAGCGCCCCCCTGGTCATCGGGTTCGAGACCTCCTGCGACGAGACCGGCGTCGGCGTCGTCCGCGGCCACACGCTGCTGGCCGACGCGCTCGCCACCTCGGTCGCCGAGCACGAGCGCTTCGGCGGCGTCGTGCCGGAGATCGCCTCGCGGGCGCACCTGGAGGCGATGGTCCCGACCGTGCACCGCGCCCTGGCCGACGCCGGGGTGTCGGCGTCCGACGTCGACGCCGTGGCCGTCACCGCGGGCCCCGGCCTGACCGGCGCGCTGCTGGTCGGGCTGGCCGCGGCCAAGGCGTACGCGCTCGCGCTGGACAAGCCGCTGTACGGCGTCAACCACCTCGCCGCGCACGTCGCCGTCGACGAGCTGCAGCACGGTCCGCTGGCCGAGCCGTCGCTGGCGCTGCTGGTCTCCGGCGGGCACAGCTCGCTGCTGCTCGTGCCCGACCTCGCCCGCGAGGTCACCTCGCTGGGCCGCACGATCGACGACGCCGCCGGCGAGGCCTTCGACAAGGTCGCCCGGGTGCTGGGCCTGCCCTTCCCCGGCGGGCCGCCGATCGACCGCGCCGCCCGCGAGGGCGACCCCGCCGCCATCGACTTCCCGCGCGGGCTCACCGGCCCCCGCGATGCGCCCTACGACTTCAGCTTCTCCGGGCTCAAGACCGCCGTCGCCCGCTGGGTGGAGGCCCGCCGGAAGGCCGGCGAGCCGGTGCCCGTCGCCGACGTCGCGGCGTCGTTCCAGGAGGCGGTGGCCGACGTGCTGACCGTCAAGGCCGTGCGCGCCTGCCGCGAGCACGGCGTCGACCACCTGGTGCTCGGCGGGGGAGTGGCGGCCAACTCGCGGCTGCGGGCGCTGGCCGAGGAGCGCTGCGCCGCGGCCGGGATCGTGCTGCGGGTGCCCAGCCCGAAGCTGTGCACCGACAACGGCGCGATGGTCGCCGCGCTCGGCTCGCGACTGGTCGCCGCCGGCGTCGCGCCGTCGGCGCCCGACCTCGGCGCCGACAGCTCGCTGCCGATCGACGCCGTCACCGTCTGAGGGCCGCCTCCGCGCGGGCGGCGTCGCGCAGCCGGTCGCGGTCGACGCCGAGGGCGGACAGCGCGCGGACGACGGTGCCGCGCTCGAGGTCGCACACCGCGGCGACGACGTGCGCGCCGCGCAGCGGGGAACGCGCCGCCTTCGCAGCCGTGACCGCCGCCCGGAAGACCTGCTGCGCCTGCGGGGTCGAGCGCATCGGGCCGGTGGCCGGACCGCGCAGGCCCGCGTCCCCGGCGGCGGCGCCGACCCCGACCGACGTGAGCGCGGCCGCGTGCGCGGCCTCGACCGCACCCCGCAGGCGGGCGGCGTCGACCCCGACGCGGGCGAGTGCGGCGGCGGCCGTGCCGTCGGGCAGGGCGGTGGCCGCGAGCAGCAGGTGCTCGGGTCCGGGGGTCGCCTCCCCGGCGCCGCGCGCCTCGGCCTCGGCGCCGGTGAGCAGCACCCGCACCGTCCGCAGGTCCCGTACCGCGGTGACGATCCCCATCAGCCCTCTCCTCCTGGTCGGTGCCCGCGCCGCGCGCGGACCTCGGCGGCGAACCTCTTGTGGGCGGCCTGCGCGCTGATCCCGAGCGCCTCGCCGACCTGGGCCCACGTCCACCCCTGGCCGACCGCCTCGACCACCGCCTCGACCTCCAGCCGGCTCGCCAGCCGGCGCAGGGCGACGACGGCGGCGAGCGCCGCCTCCGGGTCCTCGGGACCCGGGACGTCGACCGGTTCGACCGCCACGTCGTCAATTTAGGTTGATGGCGGCGGGCTCGTCAACCTGGGTTGACGACATCGCACACGAGGGCGGTCGGGGCGCCGGCCACCCGGGTGACGACGACCGTGGCCGTCGCCGCGCCGGGTCCGCGCACCTGGCGGGACAGGGTCTCGGGCTCGATGGGCGAGCCGCGCTTCTTCACCACCACCCGGCCGACCCCGCGCGCCCGCAGCAGCGCCCGCAGCCGCTTGAGGTTGAACGGCAGCACCTCCTCGACCCGGTGGGAGTGCACCCACGGGGAGCCGGCGGCCGCGTCCGAGGTCAGGTAGGCGATCGTCGGGTCGACCAGCGTCGCGCCGAGGTCGGCGGCGACCAGCGACACCAGCCCGGAGCGGATGACGGCGGGGTCGGGCTCGTGCAGCCACCCGCGCACCGGTCCGGTGGGCGCCGGGCCGGGGTCGGCGTCCGCGGTCAGCTCGGACACCGCGCCGTCGCGGACGACGGTCGCCCGCCGCCACACCGTCGAGACCCCGCGGCCCCACAGCAGCGCCTCGACGATCGACCCGCGCACCGACACCCACTCGGCCTCGACGCCCCCCGGCACCCGCTCGTGGTCCAGCCCCGGCGCCACCTTGACCACCGCGCGCGGCACCCGGTCGAGCAGCTCGGCCACCGTCGACCAGGGCGGCGACCACCGGTCGGGGTCGAGCTGCCGGCGTCCCGCGGACCGCCGGGCGGGGTCGAGGACGGCGGCGCCGCAGCCGGCCACCTCTCCGCCGCGGGCGGCGCCGACCAGCTCCACCACGTCACCGGCGACCACCCACACGTCGCCGTCGACACCGAGCGCGGCGGCGTTGGCGGCGGTCAGCTCCCGGGCCACCGGGTCGCGGTCGACGGCGAGCACCCGCGCCCCGGCCCGCGCGAGCGCGACCGTGTCGGTGCCCGCGGCGCAGCCGAGGTCGGCCACGGAGTCGGTGCCGTCGGCGAGCAGCCGGGTGGCGCGGCGCGCGGCGAGCTCGGGGCGGCCGGCCTGCTCGAGGGTGTCGGCGGTGAGGAACAGCCGGTCGGCGTCGGTACCGAACACCGGCCGGGCCCGTGCCCGCAACCGGGCCAGCTCCCACGCCGGCCCGGCCAGCTCCGGTCCCACCTCGGCACGCAGCCGGGCCACGCCGGTGAGCACGTCGGCGCCCTCGGCCAGCAGCGCCGCCGCGCGGGCGGTGGCGGCCGCGCCGCCGGGTGCGCGCAGGAGGGCCAGCACCCCGTCGTCGGACACCTCGCCAGCCTCCCGCAGCGCCCGGCCGCCCGGGTGGTGGACCCGGTTGAGTGGCTGGCACTCTCGTGGGTAGAGTGCCAATCGACACGGGCAGGCGCCTGATCCCCGCGACGGCAGGCCCGGCCCCCGTGCCACTGCATGTGAGACCACCAGCCGTCCGATCCCGAAGGGGGCGTCACCTCGTGACGACCGCTACCAAGGTCAACATCAAGCCGCTCGAGGACCGCGTCGTCGTCCAGGCCAACGAGGCCGAGACCACCACCGCCTCCGGCCTGGTCATCCCGGACACCGCCAAGGAGAAGCCGCAGGAGGGCACGGTCATCGCCGTGGGCCCCGGCCGCATCGACGACAACGGCAACCGCGTCCCGCTCGACGTCAACGTCGGCGACGTCGTCATCTACTCGAAGTACGGCGGCACCGAGGTCAAGTACGCCGGCGAGGAGTACCTGGTGCTCTCCGCCCGCGACCTGCTCGCCGTCGTGGAGAAGTAGAAGGACCTCGTCCTCCTCGTCCCCCGCACGCTCGGGACGAGCCTCTGGACGAGGCCGTTCCAGCACGGCACCCGACCGCCCCGGCGACCCGAATGACCGGGTCCCGGGGCGGTCGTCGTCTCACCCCGTAGCGATCTGATCGGAAGGGCCCCATGGCCAAGATCATCAAGTTCAACGAGGACGCCCGCCGCGCGCTCGAGCGCGGCGTCGACAAGCTCGCCGACGCCGTCAAGGTGACCCTCGGCCCGCGCGGTCGCAACGTCGTCCTCGACAAGAAGTTCGGCGCCCCGACCATCACCAACGACGGCGTCACCATCGCCCGCGAGGTCGAGCTCGAGGACCCCTACGAGAACCTCGGCGCGCAGCTGGCCAAGAACGTCGCCACCAAGACCAACGACGTCGCCGGTGACGGCACCACCACCGCCACGGTGCTGGCCCAGGCGCTGGTCAAGGAGGGCATGCGCAACGTCGCCGCGGGCGCCAACCCGATGGCGCTGGGCCGGGGCATGCGCGCCGCCGTCGACGCGGTGTCGGCGGCCCTCGACGAGGTCGCCACCCCGGTCGAGGAGCAGGCGGCCATCGCCGGCGTCGCCACCATCTCCGCCCAGGACGCCGAGGTCGGTGCCCTGATCGGTGAGGCGATGGAGAAGGTGGGCAAGGACGGTGTGATCACCGTCGAGGAGAGCTCCACCATGTCGACCGACCTCGACGTCACCGAGGGCGTGCAGTTCGACAAGGGCTACCTCTCGCCGTACTTCATCACCGACCAGGAGGCGATGGAGGCCGTCCTCGAGGACGCCCTCGTCCTGCTCGTGCAGGGCAAGGTCGGCGCGCTGGCCGACCTGCTGCCGCTGCTGGAGAAGGTCCTCGGCAACGGCGCCCGCCCGCTGCTGATCGTGGCCGAGGACGTCGAGGGCGAGGCGCTGTCCACCCTCGTCGTCAACTCGATCCGCAGGACGATCCGCGTGGTCGCGGTCAAGTCGCCCTACTTCGGGGACCGCCGCAAGGCCTTCATGACCGACCTCGCCATCGTCACCGGCGGCCAGGTCGTCAGCGAGGACGTCGGCCTCAAGCTCGACCAGGTCGGCCTCGAGGTGCTCGGCACCGCCCGCCGCGTGACGGTCACGAAGGACACCACCACGATCGTCGACGGCGGCGGCACGGCCGGCGCCATCTCCGACCGGGTCGCCCAGATCCGCCGCGAGATCGAGGCCACCGATTCCGACTGGGACCGCGAGAAGCTGCAGGAGCGGCTGGCCAAGCTGGCCGGCGGCATCGGCGTCATCCGGGTCGGCGCGGCCACCGAGGTCGAGCTCAAGGAGCGCAAGCACCGCATCGAGGACGCCATCGCCGCCACCCGCGCCGCGGTGGAGGAGGGCGTCGTCCCCGGCGGCGGCTCCGCGCTGGTGCACGCCGCGGCCGCGGTCGACGCGCTCGGCCTCTCCGGTGACGAGCTGACCGGCGCCCGCTCGGTGCAGCGTGCGCTGGAGGCCCCGCTGGCCCGCATCGCCGACAACGCCGGCTTCGAGGGCCGCGTCGTCGTCAGCAAGGTCCGTGACCTCGGCGTGAGCCAGGGCTTCAACGCCGCCACCGGCGAGTACGGCGACCTGGCCGCCCAGGGCGTCATCGACCCGGTCAAGGTCACCAAGGCCGCGCTGGGCAACGCCGCGTCGATCGCGGCGATGGTGCTGACCACCGACTCCGCCGTCGTCGAGGCGCCGGAGGAGGAGCACGAGCACGCGGGGGCCGGGCACCACACCCACGGCCACTCGCACGGTCACGGCCACAGCCACTGAGGTCGCCGCCGCCGGTCGATGATCAGCTGACCTGATCGTGGCGCGTCCTCCCTCACCGCCCACCGTGAGGGAGGACGCCCGG